>CAZFQU010000072.1:0-8963 GCA_964521245.1 uncultured Alistipes sp.
AGTTTTCAACTTCCTTTTTTATTTTTTTCGAAATTATTTAGGACAATATTGAAAGGGAAGATACTTTTTTCCTGTGCAGTGTTGTTTAATTCGAAAATTTTTACTAACTTTGCAAAAAGCAAAACATTAAAAACGTTGATAATTTAATTATGGCAAATCTTAGATTTATAAAGAAGCAAATCGACTACTGCTTGGAGGAGTTCGTATTCGATTGTGATATGGCAATGTGTTTCCAGCCCTCGAAGGAGGTTGAGGTGTTCGCTCTTATGCGCGAGGCTGTTGAGTTGCGTAATGCACTCTTTACAAAGGTTAACAATCCTGCCGAGCCTCACAACCGTTCGCTGGTTCGCAAACACTTTGCTGCTCTGCGTCTTGAGATTCAGAACGAATTTGAGAAATTATTTGAAAAGCTGAGCGAAAGGCTTGAGAATAAAAATAACAAGTAAAATACTTTGCGCAATTGGAAAGTAGAGACTGTCGTGAGATAGCCTCTACTTTTCTTTTGTTGTGTATATATGCGTGTGGAGAATGAGCTCCATTACTCCACCTCGATAATATCAACTTCGGTGACCACCCATCCAAAGAGTTGGTTGGCACAATTGCTCTGTATGCGACTGATTGTGGAGTAGGAGGTGGTGTCGGCAGATATGGCATTAAAGAAACTCTGCATTGAGTTGAACTGCTGATTCACCTGCTGCGAGAAGCAGTTGTAGAAGGCTCGTTGCTGCTCTCGTGAAAGACCTGCGGGTAATACACCCTGAGCTACAAGATAGTCGTAGGGGTAGAGGTGGCGCATATTGCGAGCATCGGTATTAAGCTCCTCGACGATGGTCGTAACCACAACCATCTCCACCGTATCGTCAACGCCCGGCATCTCGATAAATTCGGCATAGACGGGATAGGAGTTCTCCAAATCGATTGCTACACCATCTGCAAACAGCCCGAACTCAGCATCGGTCAAATCCTCCAGATATATCATTTGGCGATACTCGTTGAGAGCCTCTTTGACTGCCTTGCGCTCATTGTGGCTCCATTGCTTAACCTTCTGGCTGCATCCTATGGGGGCTAAAAATGTTGCCACCACGACACAAAAAAGTAGAATTTTTTTCATCACAGTTGATTTTGATTGGTTTTACTGTGATAGGCTATGCAATCAATATGCCAAATGAGGATTGTGTGGTGTTAAACCTCGTGGGATAGGGGTGCGGGAACAGTGGCAGACATATCGACATCGCCCCAACGCTCGGCAACGTAGTCCAGCGTAGAGCAAATCTCCTCGGGGTCGTACGAGGTGACCAACTTCAGGCGTGTTTGTTTGAAGTCGGGTAGCCCCTTGAAGTAGTTCGACAGATGGCGGCGAAGCTCCAATATGCCGACTCTCTCGCCCTTAATCTCGAGCGACTTCTGAAGATGCTCTTTGGCTATCTCTACACGCTCGGCAACCGAGGGCTGTGGTAGCAGCTCTCCCGTCTTGAGGTAGTGCTTGACCTCTCTGAAAATCCAAGGTCTGCCGTATGTTGCTCTGCCAATCATCACTCCGTCAACACCATATCTGTCCAACATCAGCTTCGCTTTTTGAGGCGAGTCCACATCGCCGTTGCCAATGATTGGTATATGAATCAGTGGGTTGTTCTTAATCTTGCCAATGAGAGTCCAATCTGCCTCGCCACGATACATCTGGGCGCGTGTTCTGCCGTGAATGGTTAGGGCAGCAATGCCCACATCTTGCAGTCTGAGAGCTATCTCCTCAATGTTTTTCGACTCCTCGTCCCACCCTAAGCGGGTCTTTACGGTTACGGGCTTCTTTACGGCTTGAACAATCTGACGAGTCATCTCGACCATCAGCGGTACGTCGCGCATCATGCCCGAGCCTGCACCTCTGCCGGCAATCTTCTTCATCGGGCAACCGAAGTTGATATCTATAATATCGGGATTTGCAGCCTCTGCCATGCGGGCAGCCTCGACCATAGGCTCGATAAGGTGACCATAGATTTGAATACCTACGGGTCGCTCGAATGAGTTGATGTTCAGCTTTGCCAGCGACTTTGCTGCATCGCGTATCAGTCCATCCGACGATATAAATTCGGTATAGACCACATCGGCGCCAAACCTCTTGCACATATATCTGAACGAGGGGTCTGTCACATCTTCCATCGGAGCCAAAAACAAAGGCTCATTACCCAAATCTATATCTGCTATCTTCATCTTCTCTGATTCTAACGGCTTTGTTGTGAGGCAAAGATACAAAAAAGCTTTAATATGCCCCATTATAATTTGGTCATAAGAACAAAAATTTCTAAATTTGTGATGATGTTCTGAGTTGGGGCATTAACATATTGAAAACTAAGAAGCGTTATGCTTCTCTTGTAATCGGAAATGTGAGAAACTTCCTTTAGTCAACAAGAGAGTGTAGCGGTCCGCGTGTATAACGTGGGCTGATTGCCTATCTATTGACAAAGGTCTCTCACAACCTCCGATTGTAGAAGGGCGTATCAGTGCCACGTTTCTTTATTATAACAGCTCACGAGGTGCGGTGGGTAAAAAGCCTAAATGAAATGAAAAAACTATTTTTATTTGTCGTGTTGCTCTTCTGTTCTGCAACACTTTTTGCACAGTCAGATGTGACCAAATTTCTTGGTATCCCCGTAGATGGAACCAAAGCTGAGATGATTCAAAAACTAAAGGCAAAAGGGTTTCACTCAATTGGTTACGATAGTGATATCCTTGAAGGTGAATTTAATGGCTCAGATGTTTATTTGTCAGTTATAACGACCAATAATAAAGTTAGTCGAGTTGCGGTTGTTGAAAAATATAATACAAGGTCAGTAAGTGAGATTCGAACGCGCTTTAATAATTTATGTTATCAATTTCAGAAAAATGATAAATATCTTGCTCTGCAAGATGAGCAGAGTATTCCAGAGGATGAGGATATAAGATATAATATGGCTGTTGATGATAAAAGCTACGAGGCATATTTTTATCAGAAAGTAGATAGTACAATATATAAAAAAGAGATTCGCGATTTTTTGTTAAATGAATATCCAGATATAGATAAACCTAATAAGACTGGGTTAGAAAAGGTGGACAGCCTTAGTAAAGTTATCAGATACAGGTTAGAAAACGTCAATAGAGGTTATGAAAAATCTGTTTGGTTTAGAATAAATAATAAATATGGAGAATACTCGATTGTGATTTTCTACGACAATGAGTATAATCGTGCTTCGGGTGAAGATTTGTAGTGTAAAATAGCTGAGAAGAAGCGAAGTCCTACCCTTAAAAAGGTGGGACTTCTGCTTTGATATTTTGATTTGTGAGTAAAAGTTCCTAAATTTGTTAACTAAAATTTGGATATGAAACAGAATTGGAAACCCGGAACATTGATTTATCCCTTGCCGGCGGTGTTGGTTAGTTGTGGCTCTAAGCCCGAGGAGTATAATCTGTTGACCATAGCGTGGACAGGTACGGTCTGTACCGACCCTGCGATGTGCTACATATCGGTCAGGCGTGAGCGTCACTCATACGAGATTATCAAGCGTGAGGGCGAGTTTGTAATCAACCTCACAACAGAGGCCCTTGCGAAGGCTACCGATTGGTGTGGCGTGAGGTCGGGTCGCGACTATAACAAGTTCAACGAGATGGGGCTGACACCCCTGCCCGGTGAAGTGGTGAAGGCTCCCATTGTTGGCGAGTCGCCCATATCAATCGAGTGTCGAGTTAAGCAGATTATCCCCTTAGGCTCGCACGATATGTTCTTAGCCGAAGTGGTTAATATTCAGGTCGATGACGAGTATCTCGACCCCGAAACGGGCAAGTTCTCGCTCGAGAAAGCTAAGCCCATAGTCTATTCCCACGGCGAGTATTTCAAACTTGGCAAGTTTATAGGTCACTTCGGATGGTCGGTACGCAGAAAAAAAGTTATAAAACGTGAGCGTAAGTAATAAAATAATATATATCTTTGTGCCACTCAAACAATCAATTATCTAAAGATGAAGAAAATAATTCTGATGTTTGCCGCTGTTGTGGTGGTTGCAATGCTCTCTTCTTGCTCTGACAATACCTGTCGTTGCGTTTATGATGATGGCACTGTTGACTACATCAACGTTGACGAGGGCGAGGATTGCTCGATTTCGATTCCCGGCGCAAACTGCTACGAGGACTAAGTTTGTGGGAGCTTGATTGTAACAGGAGGGGTTGCCGCGATTCACAGGTCGGACAACCCCCTATTTTTTTTAGCAGACTATGACACATAAGATAAGATGCTCGGCACTGCTTGTTTTGGGCTTTAGCTTTGTGCTCTCGGCAATTTTGAAAATGCTGAGCATCGACAATTTCGAACTCTACCTTTTCAGCTTCGGCAAGGTTAGTTTCGATGTGGTGACCATCACAGCGCGCCTGATTATCGGCTTCGAGATGTTGTTGGGTGCGATGCTGGTGAGTCGCTGCCGATTCGACGTGGCAAGGTGGCTTGCTCTATCTGCGCTTTCGCTCTTCTCGGTTTGGCTGCTTTGGCTTTGGCTTTCCGGGGGTGAGGATAACTGCCACTGCTTCGGCTCATTTGTCGAACTTAATGCCGAGGAGTCGCTGCTGAAAAATCTGATACTTTTGGGCCTGTTGGCTGTGGCGTGGAGACTCGATAATCTGAGGCTCAGAATCTACCGCCGATGGGTTGTGGGAACAGTGGGTGTGGTGGCTCTAATACTCCCATTTGTGCTTTTCCCTGCCGACTGCTTTATGCGTCGCATAGGTTCGACTAACTATCTTGACAAGACTCTTTTTATGCCCATTGCCGAGGAGCTTATACGCAGTCGTGAGCCACGTGTGGTCTCTCTTTACTCTACGGGGTGCAGGTTTTGTCGCCTGAGTGCCGGTAAACTATCCTCCATTATCTCTCGCCACAATCTGCCTCGCGAGAATTTTCACGCAATATTTATGGATATGGGTGAACGTCAAGATTCTCTGGTCGAGAGCTTTTTTATGCTCAACGGCAAAGAGGTGTTGCCATACTCTAAGCTCGATGCACGCACGCTACTTAGGTGTAGCAATGGCGTGTTACCCCTTATACTCCTTATCGAAGATGGCAAGGTGGTTGAGGAGTGGGACTATCGCCACATCGACGAACATCGCATCCGCGACTTTATCGTTGCTCCTGAGCCTGAGCGTAGATACTCTTTAGACGATTAGTCATAAAGTATTGGAAAACGCCTCTGAGCAACATATAGAGCGAGAAGGCGAGCCACAGTGCATTGTTGCCAATCAGCGGTTCGAATACAAAGAATATCACAAAGTAGGTGACCGTTGACCAAAACATCGAGTTGCGCATAATTCGAGTTTGCGTGGCTCCCACCATTATACCATCCATAATAAATGGCATTGCGGCAGCCAAAGGAATGGCTATAATCCAGCCAATGTAGTTGCTCGCAAGCTCGATAATCTTTCCTGCGTCGGGCGAATCCTTGGCTACGAACATACCCAACAGGTCGTGCCACCATATAACATATACGCCGATGAAGATAATCGATATGAGTGTTCCCCAAGCAAGGCATCTGCCCAGACAACGCTTAAGCGATACCACGTCGCGCGCACCGATGAAACGGCCCGTCAGTGCCTCGGCAGCATAGGCAAAGCCGTCGTTCATATACGAGAAGAGGGTAAAGAGCTGCAAAAGCAGAGTGTTCACCGCCAGCAAGCCCTCCTCCATACGGGCCGAGATTGCCGTAAAGAAGGTGTAAACCGAGCATAGACAGAGTGTGCGCAACATAATGTCGCGGTTGACGTGGAAGAACCTCAGCATTGCCGAGCGGTCGATAATCTCGCTCCACCTAACCCTCTGCAACAGCTTGCCGTAACGTATGGGCAACATCACAAGTGCCATTACAACACCACTTGCCTGAGCCACGACCGAGGCGTAGGCTATGCCCACAATGCCCATGTCAAACCCAAAGACAAACCATAGACTGAAGAGGATGTGAACGAGATTGACGATGATTGCTATGGTCATCGGTATAACGGCATTCTGCATACCTGTGTACCAGCCGTTGAGCGCAAAGAGCAGAATACCTGCCGGCACAGCCCAAATTCGGGCATAGAAGTAGTCTGCCACAACTTGGTTACCATTCATCAACCACAGCGAGAACTCGCCAATAGGGTATTGCAGGAGCATAACCAAAATACCCATCACTGCCGATATCGAGAGCGCACGCATCAGAAGACGCGAAGTCTCGCGCCAATCGCCTGCGCCGAATGCTTGTGCGGTGAGTCCGCTTGTACCCATCCTCACGAAACTGCAATTCCAATAGATGAAATTGAAAATCGACACGCCAATAGCCAATGCACCAATGGTCGCAGCCGAATTTTCGCTGTCCCAATGTCCGGCAATAGCCGTTGAGGCTATACCCATCAGAGGTACGGTAATGTTTGAAATAATGTTGGGTATGGCAATTCTAAGTATCTCGCGGTTCATCTTCATTCGTCTAAAAAGAGAAGTTGCCTATGTTAAGGCAACTTCTTGGTTTACAACTCTTTATCTGTGGAGTATCTCCCACAGTTTGTCCTTCAGGGGTTGAATATTCATACCTGCAACCGAGGAGATGAATATCGACTCTATGCCCTCGGGCAGATGTTCTCTCATCTGGGATATAAGTTCCTCGTCGAGCATATCACACTTGGTGATAGCCAGCAGACGCTCCTTATCCAACAGCTCGGGGTTATATTGCGTAAGCTCGCCGAGCAGCACCTCATAGTCCTTTTTAATGTCGTCGCTGTCGGCGGGTATCATAAACAGAAGCACCGAGTTGCGCTCGATGTGGCGCAGGAATCGGGTACCCAGACCACGACCTTCGTGCGCACCCTCGATAATGCCCGGGATGTCTGCCATCACGAACGAGTGACCATCTCTGACCTCTACGATGCCGAGGTTAGGCTCCAAGGTTGTGAAGGCATAGTTGGCAATCTTGGGCTTTGCTGCCGAGACTACCGACAAAAGGGTACTCTTGCCGGCATTGGGGAAGCCCACCAGACCAACGTCTGCCAAGACCTTAAGCTCCAAGATGAAAGCACCCTCGTCGCCATCCTCACCCGGCTGTGCGTAGCGCGGAGTCTGGTTGGTAGCTGTGCGGAAGTGCCAGTTGCCCAGACCTCCACGACCACCCTTGAGCAGTACGAGCTGCTCACCATCCTCGGTTACCTCGCCTACGTTCTGAAGTTCGGTTGTGCCATCCTCCAACTCGACAACTCGACGGGCAACGGTTCCCAGCGGTACGGGGATAATGATATCCTTGGCATCCTTACCCGAGGAGCGTGCGCCCGAACCATTCTGACCATCCTCGGCAAATTGGTGACGCTGATACTTCAGGTGAATGAGGGTCCAATATTGGCTGTCGCCCTGCAAAATGATGCTGCCGCCCTTACCGCCGTCGCCACCATCGGGACCGCCGAAAGCCACGAACTTCTCTCTGCGGAAGTGTGCCGAGCCGGCACCTCCGTGACCCGAGCGAGCAAAAATCTTAACGTAATCTACAAAGTTTGAGCCTGCCATAGTCTGCTGCTGTTTTACTCGTAACGACCCGACTTCAGACGCTCAACCTCCTCACGTGTGAGGAAACGCCAACCGCCACGCTTAAGATTCTTCTTTGTCAGACCTGCGTAATATACTCTGTCGAGCTTCTGAACCGTGTAGCCCAAATACTCGAAGATACGTCTTACGATACGGTTTCTACCCGAGTGAATCTCGATACCAATCTCCTTCTTGTTGTCGTTTACGTAGGAAATCTCGTCGGCGTGAATCTCGCCATCCTCCAATACTACGCCCTCGGCTATCTGCTCCATATCGGCGCGAGTGAGGGGTTTGTCGAGTGTCACCTGATAGATCTTCTTCTTCTGATACGAGGGGTGGGTGAGCTGCTTGGTCATATCGCCATCGTTGGTGAAGAGCAAAAGACCCAGCGAGTTCTTGTCGAGTCTGCCTACGGGATAGATTCGCTCCGAGCAAGCACCCTTAACCAACTCCATTACGGTCTTGTCGGCGTGGGGGTCGTCGAGCGAGGTCACATAACCCTTGGGCTTGTTGAGTACAAGATAAACCTTCTTCTCGCCCTCGATTTTCGAGTCGTTGAACTTAACCACATCGCCGGGCATAACCTTCGAGCCAAGCTCCGTTACGATTTCGCCATTTACGGTCACTAAGCCTGCCTGAATAAAGTCGTCAGCCTCGCGACGCGAACAGATGCCCGACTGCGCAATATATCTGTTCAGACGCATCTCGCCAACCTGCTTGTTGGCATCATATTTCGGATAGCTCTTGGGCTTGTCATCGCGTTGGAAACGCTTTGCACCCATCTTGCCACGATTGTCATACTTCTTGCTCTCAAAGCTTCTGCCCTCGAACTTTCTGCTCTCCGAGCCTCTTTCGAAGCTTCTGCCCTCCGAGCCTCTTTCGATATTTCTGCCACCGCGTGCGCTCTTATCGCCATAACGCTTCTCGCCATAGCTGTTGCCGCTCTTGTGAGAGCCGTAGTCGCTACGCTTTGCACCATAGCCACCCTCGGTTCTGGTGGGGCGTTTAGTCTCAAAATTGGGACGATTCTCCTCCGTAAAGTGGGGATTGTAGGATGCACGCTTAGTGCGGGGTGCGAAACTTCTTTCGGCAGTCTTGTGCTGCCCACCTGTTGCTCGCTCACCTCTTTCGCCTCTCTCGGTCGAGGGGCGACGCTCACGCTGGTCGCGACCAAAACGCGAAAGTGCCGAGTCACTCTTAAATTCTTTCATAGATAATCTTGTGAGTTATGTTAATGTTTAGCATCGTCGCAATCACTGCGCTGACCTAAACGGTGGCAAAGGTACTAATTTTCCAACATACGGAATTATTATTCTCAGATATTTTTTCTCTTTTTGCCCGAAATAGATAGTTTTAGGGCTTATTGGTCAAAATTAGTACATAAAATAGGGGCAATCGATTGATTTATATA
>CAZFQU010000073.1:0-8854 GCA_964521245.1 uncultured Alistipes sp.
TTAAGGATACCCGCGGTATTATCGACGCTATCCTCGATGGTTCGATTGACAACGCTCCTACCAAGCAGATTCCTATCTTCGACTTCAAGGTTCCCACCTCGCTTCCCGGCGTTGACTCGGCTATCCTTGACCCCCGCGACACCTATGCAGATGCATCGCAGTGGGATGAGAAGGCTCAGGATTTGGCAGGTCGCTTCATCAAGAACTTCGTGAAGTTCACCGGCAACGACGAGGGCAAGTCGCTCGTTGAGGCTGGTCCTAAGCTCTAATAGCTTAGTCGTACACCAATTATAGCAGGGGTTGTCCACTTCATTGTTGGACAACCCCTCTAAATTTATAGTAGAAATAGTAGTGCGAAAAAGAGAAATTTTCATTACCTTTGTCCCAAATATCTATTTCCGAATATGACCTTTATCGACAACATATTGCTCCATTACGGATGGCAGGGCATAGCTCTTGCCTCGGTAATTGTTTTGGCATTTTTCGTACAGCTATACTACTACGTTTTTGTCTATGGCATAATACCCTCACACAAGAGTTCGAAGAAGCAGCGCAGACTCGAAAGCGACCCTCCGATGTCGGTGGTTATTGCTATGTTTGCCGAGGATTACGACTTTGTGGAGCGTCGTCTGCCTCTAATACTCGAACAGAAGGGTGCTACCTTTGAGGTGGTGTTGGTCTATGTGGGTTCGGACAACGACTTCTATCAGGACCTGCAACGTGTCAAGGAGTTCTTCCCGATGGTCGTGGCTACCAAAATTCAGTATAACCCACGTAATCCCATATCGCCAAAGATGGCTCTAAATGTCGGTATAAAGTCGGCACACTACGAACACATAATACTCACCACAACCGATGCGCTGCCCGATAGCGACCGTTGGCTGTCTCTGATGGCTATGGGCTTCACGCGCAGCGAGGTGGTGCTGGGCTACTGCGGAATCGAGCCTTTGGAGGAGTGCGAACTCGAAGGCAACTATCGCCCCTCGAAGATGGTCCACTACCTAATCTCCTGCTCGCGTATGATGGATTCGGTGGAGTGGCTTGCAGCCGCTGCCAAGGGATATCCCTACCGAGGTATTCGCCATTCGATAGGTTTCACCAAGAGCGCATATTACAATACCTCGAAGGGCTTTGGCGAC
The DNA here is from genome assembly GCA_964521245.1 of uncultured Alistipes sp. Classification (GTDB taxonomy): domain Bacteria; phylum Bacteroidota; class Bacteroidia; order Bacteroidales; family Rikenellaceae; genus Alistipes. The sequence continues at coordinate 1,140 of CAZFQU010000073.1, forward strand.
TTAGACCTGAATGTTGGTGAACACGACCTGTTCTTGCAGAAAATTATGCATACGGACAACACCTCGCCCGTAATGTCGCCCAAGGCAACCCTCAGAGAGAAGATTTGGGGCGGAATGTCGTGGTGGATGAACCAACTCCGATACTACGGCTCGACGCGTTGTCGCTATCCGGATTGGGTTTCGGGATATATGAGTCGAGAGATGAGTTCGCGCATTGTATTGGCAGCAAGTGTCATTGTTTCGTTTGTGGCTATGCCTCTGGAGTTTGCCCTCGCGGCACTATTCTTGCTTGTGGTGCGCAGCCTTGTTGTGTGGTTAGAGGTGCGTCGTATTTCAAAACGCCTCGGCGAGCAGAAACTCTGGTCACGCTACCTGCTCTACGACCTTTGGGGACCCATCGAGTCGCTGTGGGTGAATATGTTGCTTAGAAAAAAAGATCCTCGTGCGTGGAGATAGTTGATTATATAATAGCCGATGATAAGGAGCTGGTAGAATTGGTACTCAAGGGCGATAACCGAGCCTTCGAGTATCTGTTCAATCGCTATCGTGAGGCTATCTTGAGATTGTTCGTACAACGCCTCGGCAGTCGTGCAACCTCAGCCACCGATGCCGACGATTTGTTGCAGGAGACCTTCATCAAGGTCTATATCAACCTGAGCAACTACTCTCCGAATTACACCTTCGGGCAGTGGGTCTATACCATCGCCCGCAACACTTTTATCGACTATGTGCGCCGCTGCTCCGACGATATGTCGCTCGACGACCACTTCACGGTGCCAATATCCTCAGCACCCACCCCCGAGGAGAGCGTGATAAACCTTCAGCAGTCAAATCAAATCGAACACTACCTCGAGCAGCTCACACCGCGCTATCGTCGCCTTTTCGAACTGCGTTTCTATGACCAATGCTCCTATGAGGAGATTGCCCAAAAGCTTAGGCTGCCTTTGGGGACTGTTAAGACAGGCATCCACCGTATGCGAGAGAAGATGTGCCGATTGATTGCCGAGGGGGATGCATTGTAAAACAGCAAGTTATAAACCATCTCTACATAACAGATTCGCCAATAGGCATAAATGTATGAAAAAGCTAATCTCGATAATTCTGCTTCTCTTTGTCTGCTCCACGCTTGGGGCTCAGGTGCGTTTTACCCGGTCGTCGATAAGTCAAGCGTGCGAAGTGGCAGCCACTGAGGGTAAACTCATAATGGTCGATTTGTATGCCGATTGGTGTGGTCCCTGCAAGATTGTTGACCGAAAAGTGTTTTCCGATAGCGAGGTGGGTCGATATGTCAACAGCCGCTTTATAGCCCTGAAGTTCGATATAGACGACGAGCCGGGCAGCAGCGTTGTTCGCCGATATGGCATACGCAGCGTGCCTCGAATACTTATATTTTCTGCCGACGGAGAGCTTCTAACCGACTTCTCGCCAGCCCGAAAGCCCAAGGAGTTCTTGGACAAACTTAAGGAGATGACTATTTCCCCCATTTAGGCGTAATACCAATAAATATCTCGAAGTTAATGCCGGGCATTGGTCGCGAGAGTACCGAGAGATACTCCTCGTTAAAGAGATTATTGACAGCTCCCTTTATCGAAAGGTCTGCCCACTTAAAGGTCAACACCTTTTCGAGCGATATGTTACTCATAAAGTAGGGTGGTAGTTTGCCCGTAAGCGAAATATCGTTTGAGGACATGGTAAATCGTTCCGAGTAGTAGCACCACTTATACATAAAAGTCCACTTACGCCACGAAAGTCGTCCTGCGAGAGTTGAGGAACATTCGGGGATATATGGCAACTGCTTGCCTACCGACTGGTCGGCAGGGGTACGAGGTTCACCCGTATTTATCGAAGGTGTCCCTGAGAAGGTAAAATCCATCCCCAACTGCCAATCGGGAGTCAGAGCCGCATCAAGTTCTGCCTGCATCTCGACACCAAAGGCATGAACATCCTTGATATTATCGGGAGAGAAGAAGCCCTTGGTTGTAGGCAGCCAAATAATCCAATCCTTGATAAAGGACTCGAACCAACTCGCCGAGCCACTAAGCGAATAGACACCCTCTTTGCCCACGGCAAACGAAAGCCCTGCATCATAGGTCCAGCCACTCTCCTTTTTCAAATCGGGATTTCCACCCGGCAAGAAATAGAGGTCGTTCAGCGTCGGGAAACGAAAGTTGCGTGAGACGGAGGCTTTGGCAACTATATTCCCCTTCGGCGAGAGTACACCATCAATAAAAAACGCCGGAATGAAGGGTGTCCACTCCCTGCCGAACATCTCTTCACGAACAACCAAGGATAGTCCCAAGCGATCTGTGGGTCGCCATTTTGCCGACAAAGCTCCCGACAGCTCGATGCGCCCCTTGCGATAGCCGACAATGGCCTTGTTGCCATCCTGACGAAGTATGTTTTTGTCTTCGCTCTCAACGATATGTTGGTGGGCAGATATATTGGCTGTAAAGAGCCATTTTTTGCCAATGTAATATTCGCCATCAATCTGCCCGTAAAAGGTGTTCACACGACTACGCGAGCGAGTCATACTTGCCATCACACCATTTCCCAAATCTCGTTTATAGTCGTATGCCATCCATGTATGGATATAGCCCGCTTTGGCTGCCAATTTCCAATTCGAGCGCAGATGGTCCCACGAGAAAACCCCGCGAAAAGTCTTTTCGCGCTGGCGGTTATCGAAATCGGTATCGTTACCATGATCCACCGTCAGCATAGCCAACTCTCGATTAGAGTTGATATACCACGCATTAAGACCGAGTCTGTCTCCCTTGCCGGTATTATAATAAACCTCCTGCAAAATATGGAAATCCTTGTACGAACCACTGCGATTGCGCTCTATGGGGTAGTACTGACCTACGATGTTCATATCTTCATCGTAGATATTCTCCTTCTTGTCGTGGTTGCGATATTTGTAGTCGTTGGGCGACGAGGAGTAAACAACGCGAGTCGAGGTCTGCCAATGCTCATCACCATAAGTAAGGCGAAGAAATTCGTCGAAAGTTCTGAATGAGCCGATACCTTGTATATATTGCAAACCGAAACCCTGTGAATCGGCAGGTCGGGTGGAGAGTTTTACGGCACCGCCCAAGCCACCACCTGTTTCATTGACCGACGATGTACCGTGCAAGAGCGAGGCATCGTCGATAAAATAGGAGGGTATCATCGAGAAATCGGTCATACCGAGCATCGGGTTATTGATTTTCATTCCGTTCCACGACACCTGAGTATGTGAGGGCGATGTGCCTCGGAATGCCACCGTGGAGAGTGTTGCCCGACCATAGTTCTTCACAAAAATCGAGGAGTTGAAGGTTAGTACATCAGCCATCGAGAGCGATATATTCTCTTTCAAAACTAAGGTGTCGAACTTGGTCTGCTGCGTGCCTATCTCCTTCATGGGTCGCTTACCATATACGGTAATCTCTTTGATATATATTCCTCTCTTCGCCCAATCCTTTGTGTCGGATTCTTGCGCCTGAGCGCCAACGGTCAGTAGCACGATATGTAGTATAAGTAGAAGCCTCTTCATAGTGCAATACGTTTATCTCCAACAAAAAGCTCCGGGAATAATACCCACATAAAATTCATCCAACAACTCGCCCTGAGCCGAGTAGCGATAGACCATTCCCTGTTGCACGTAATCGATAGCGTCGGCAATATAGACATCGCCCGTGCGAGGGCAGACAGTCAGACCATAGTACAGCGTTCCGTTGTAGGGCAGGAACGGACGCACAGGCACTCGGTCTGCCGTAACATCCATCTCCCAAACATCATCATTAAGCCAATAGATTTTATCCCTCGTGCCGTTGAGTTGCACCTCCGACGGCCAGTCACCAAAGTCGAATCGAAACTGCTTATCGACCTCAAACTTGCCATCATCGATATTGATGCGGTAAAGCGAGGGGGCTTCATGACCATAGGGCGAGCCTTCGTAACCTCCATCGGTTACGGTCCACAACCTATTATTGCAATCCATTACAAGCGAGGTGGGCTGTATGCCGACCGTAAGATAATCGACCACTTGGTCTGTCTCGGTGTCGATTTTGAGTATTCGGTTTTGGTACGACCAACAATTCACATAAACATATTTGCCCCACTGCACCATCTGCTCGGTAGAACCCGACTCCATGGTCATATTGGGAACCTCGATATAGCCCGTAATCTCATAGCGTTTGGGGTTTACGATAAAAATTCGATTGTCCCAAATCTGGGTTATATATGCCTTTTCGTCAGAGAGGAAATGGATGTAACGAGGCGATGTGAGGTTTGTAATGCGCCCCACCTCTTTGAATGTGTTGATATCTATGGCAAAGACCACGTGCGAGTTGTTCACTACCACCCAACCAATACCGTCGCGTATTGTCATCGACTGCGCCACATCGCCGAGTTTCATCGCATTTGCACGATAAAAAACCTCGTTTTGTACGGTTTTGGTTGCGGGATTATAGTACGATAGTGTTGCATTGCCATATTGAAAATTACCCTCGTTACAGATAAATAGCCCCTCACCCGAGGCAGAGGTGTCGAAATCCTCCTCCATGCCATACTCCCACTTCATACACGAGATAGGAAGCAGGAGCAAAGCAAGAAGTACGAACCGAGCAAACTTTGTTCTCATAAGTTACTTTTTCATATTATAGTCGTAGAAACCGAATACCTCGGTTGAGACCTCTCCAAGCCAACCGCTTTTTGCATTGACGCCAACCTGTACCTTAACAAAATCGATAAACTCCAAATCAATAGTCTGACCCTCAAAATCTATTGCATTTGAGATTTTGAAGTGGTTGGCATTGGCACCTGCGACAGCATTATCTTCAATAGTCAGGCGGTCTGTGGAGCTGAAATTATCGGCATAGCCCCAATCATACTCCGCATTGATCCAATATGAGCCATTACCCGAAGCATCGTAATTGCGAGCCTTAAGACAGGTTCCCGTAAGCGTATAGCTATCCTCATTGACCCATAGCGGGTAGTAGTAATCCTGTCTGTGGAATTGTTGCAGGTAGTCAATCTCGCCACTATTACCCTGATTATCTATCCATTGTACGGGCATCATCGCTCCCGTTGGGCGATAATAGGTGACAGAATAGTTCTGGATTGTGTCGGCATTGCCTGTCTCCGAGCCTGCCAACTCATACCAAGTATCGTCGGGCAGACCATTGCCGTTCTCATCCTGCATAACCCACACAATGCCCGGCTCGGAGGAACCGTCAAAAGAGTTGCCCATAATCGCAAAATCGTAATCGCCCGAATTGTCGATGCTGTGGTCGAAACCAACGATTATGTAACCGCCAAAACCTCCGAGTGACACCCAATTCGGATATGGGTTGCCATCCATATCAACCTCAGACATTCGCTCCTCGGCATAGGCAATAGCAGCTTCCGGAGTGGTCTGTGTGCCATCGAAACCTCCCGTTTTAAGTTCGTTGATAAACTGCCCCGGGGCAGGAGTGTATTCGTAAACCTTGTTCCAATCGGCTTTTGAGGCACCATTCTTAGCTCGATAGAAAAGACCCTCTTCGTAAACGGTTACGGTAAACTCGTGTGTGATGAAAATCTGCTTCCCGTCTCTTATGGTTGTAGCCGTAGAGCAGACCGGATACTCACCGGCCTTGTCAGCAACAAAAACAAAAGACTCATCGCCATTTACCACTTCGCCCTCGCCAATCTGCCAGCTGAATACAACATCCTCAGCACCACTAACCGCAGAGGGTTTAATAAGCAGTTTGCGCCCAACAACCGAGTGGTAGTTGGTGCGCTCAAACTCCCAAACAAAGGGCATATCCAAGGCATTGAGTACCTGAATCGAAATAGTGTCGCTATGTGTGCCATCTTCGTTTGTCGCTGCAGCTGTAATCGTGTGATAACCAGCAGTATCAGCCTTAAAAGTATAGGTAGGCTCCTCGCAGACCTTATCGCCATCTATGCTCCATGCAATAGTTGTTTGGAGGGAGGTCTCTCGCACCGTAGCACTTAATTTCACCTCCTCGCCTACTGCTACGACGAGATTGTCGCCTCCTGCAATCGAAATGGTCGGAATCTCCAACTCAACCACATTCACACGAATCTCCTCGCTATCACTACCACCGTCGGTGGTAATGGTCAGCACGATATAGTACTCGCCCACGCGCTCGCCAACAAACGATAACGATGCAGATGTGCCAAGCAACTGCCCCTCCATTGTCCAACTGTATGTGGCACCCTCTGCCGATTCGTAGTTTGGCGAAATAACTATCTCTCGCCCCTGCTTAACGGTATAGACTCCGGTTTCGCTATCGAGAATTATATTGGGCGGCAGAGATGTGGTAATATTCTCGTCTATGTTGCAAGACGAGAATATTAGCACAATAACACTTAGACACAAAAATTCTAAAACCCTATTCATACTTTATTTGTCAAAACGAACAGCCACATCATCGTAAGCAAAGTACCCCGGAATCGTAAAGCCATATCTTCCGCCCATCTCATCCGAGTAGGCAAAATTTAAGCGCACCTTTGCCACTGCACCAAGCCCCGACAAATCCCACTTCTGCCAATCCGTAACAACATCTTCGCCCCTCACAAGGTAGAACTCCACCTCGCTGACAGGCTCTGCGTATGCATCGGCATCCACATCATCGAAACCTTGTGCTATGAGTTTCAGCCAAGCATCCTCCGTCAAACCGGTCCAATTGCCACCAAAGTTGTTTCCCGCCTCACTCTTAACACCGTTATACAGCTGATTCAATGTGTAGTTGGTGTTGGTAACCCACATGTGGTCGATAACACGAGCCACACCATCTGCAAAGGAAATCTCCGGAAGATTTTCAATATATGAATAGGAATCCTTATAGCCATAATGTATGGCGAAGTTATCGCCCGAGTGAGCCTTCACAGGAATCATAAATTGCAGATTAAACCAACCAAGCATCTGGTCGTTTCCGGCATTTTCTATCACATAATCCTCGCCGTAATACTTTGCAATATGAGTATCTCTATCCTCGTCAGAGTAGCCTTCGCCCCAATAGTTCGAGATAGCGTGACCTCCACCCCAGAAGCAATAGGAGTAGTTGTATGGGAATGTATGAGTGAGTTCTGTATTAGCCTCATCATACCAATAATACTCTGCCGACATCTGATCTGCATAGGTCAGCGGACCACCATATTGAGGATTGTCAATCAAATCGCTCCAAGTTGTAATCTCGGCTCCAGCCCAGTCATAGGCATAATCCAATGTGTAAGGCTCAAACTTGGCGTCCTCGTCTTCGAAAGTCAAAACACGCAACTCGTAGGTAAGCTCAGGCTCGGGTTGAACCAAATTCTCCGCCACGATGGTTGTGCTGATACGCTGCGTATCTCCGTCGGAAAGATTCTTCGTTGGGTTCTTAACCTCAGTGAAAGTTGAGCCGTCGGCAAATGTGTAAACCACTTGCAGCTCGGTACCACCAATGGCGGCAGGAAGAGTTACCATAGCGGCAAATACGCCACTGTTTGACGACTGCAACTCAACACCCTCGCCAAAGTTCAATACAATCTGATTCGAACCATTTACAACGCTGCTTTCCCAAACATCGTTTTTGTAGTCGAATACTCGCTCACCAGCCAAAGCCAAACCCTCAGCAGCAGTTACAGTAATCGAGTTAAGCTTTGGCAACGACTCCTCGGATTTGGTATCAAACCATATATAAGAGGTTTTGTGGTCGAGACAAAATATGCCAAACTCATCGGCAACAGCA
>CAZFQU010000074.1:0-8623 GCA_964521245.1 uncultured Alistipes sp.
AATGAGGTTCTGACTACTCGCTAATGGTAAATTGAATTTATAGAACCTCCCTTTAGTGATTCTCTGTATGATATACAATAGTTGGTCTTATTTTATCTTCTTACCTCACTTATTACAACTTTCACTCGCCCCTTCATCCATCATTCGCCCCTCACCCGCCTATTGCTAAGAGAAAAGAGAAGGGGCTGTCCGACTTGTGGTCAAACAGCCCCTTGAAGGTTTTAGACTTTTGGGAGATTAGTATCCCGTGGTCTTTGCAGCAGCGTAGGAGATCTTGAGTGCATTAGCACGGCGAAGCTCCTGCTTGATATCGGTTACAAGACCCATCTTGGTATTCTCGTCAGCCTTAAGGCAGACGGTCATCAAGGCACGGTCTGCCTCGCTCATTGCATCGCGCTCCGAAGCGATGAACTGACCAATATCACGTGCTTTTCTGTAAGAGTCGTTAAGCTGAATCTGGGGAGCTGTACCAAACTTGGCCTGCATCGAAAGCGAGGGAGGACCAACGTGGATAAAGCTACACAGAGTCTTTTTCTCAAGCTTCTGAACCTCAGTTGCGTTGGGGAGGCGATAGCGAACCAAAAGCTCTTGGTCACGCATCGTGGTCGAAACCATAAAGAAGAAGAGAATCATATAGATAACGTCGGGAAGCGACGCAGTCGAGATTGCGGGCAGCTCTTTGTTGCCCTTTTTCTTCATTACAGCCATTATCTCTTTCCTCCAACTTGACGAGGCTCAGCCTCTGAAATCTTGAGGGGTATAGCCTCCGTAATGGCCTTATTCTCCTCGTCGTTCAGCTCGGCGAACTTCTTGTTAAACTTCTTCATCGATACTTCGTCACGAATCTCGTTGAATGCTCGAGCGAGTTCGTTCTGTACCATTACGTACATTTGATAACCCGTATCACGTGTAGTCTGCAGTGATACCACACCTTGGCTCACGGGATATACCCACTTGCCGCTGGGGGTGTTGATCTCCTTATCGACCTTCTCAGGCAGCTGATCGCTGTCCATCGGATTAAGGATGAACTCCTTAACCTGATCCTTGAGCTGACGGAAGTCGATGGGACCCTGCGAGCCGGGCGAACCAGCCATAATCTGACCTGCACTGTTTACAAGTACAAGGTACATATTACGCTCTTTCACCTTGATATCCTCCTGCTGCTGATTCTCGGGGGGCATAGGGGGCAGCATACGCATAAGACCCGTATCCACATTCATAGTGGTTGCCACAAGGAAGAAAATCAGAAGCGAGAAAGCGATATCCGCCTGCGAGCTACTGTTGACTTCGGGTACTTTCCTTTTATCAGTAGGCATAGTTACTCTTGTTTATTATTTGAAAGCGTTAGCAATCTCAGAATAGATTGCGGCAATAATTGCACCTGCACCAGCAACATAGGCAACCCAGATGCCGGTCTCAGCAATCACAGTTTCGGTGTGACCGAAGAAACCACCGGTGTCAAGGTTTACAATCTGAATGTCGTGTCCTGCCGATACGAAATACGAGATAGCAACAATAGCTACAATCGCAACCATCGCAAGCAGCGAGCCGACAAGTCCCTTAGGACTCTGAACCATACCGTGCAGTGCGCAACATACGGCTGCAACGATAGCCACTACCAACAGGATGTAGCCCCATATCAGGTTCAGGCTGATGGCTGCATTAACCTCAGGAGCCGAGAAGACAGCATAGCCGGTCAGCGCCACGGTTACTACAAGCAGAACAATCAGCAATATGTTTGCAAATTTTTTCATTGTTTGATTTTTCTTAAGTCAGGATATTACTTCTTGTTGTAAGCGGTAAGAATATCGGTCAAGGTGATCGACGAATCCTCCATCTGGTTTACCAACGAGTCAATCTTAGCGATGATGTAGTTGTAGAAAATCTGGAGAATAACTGCAGCGATAAGACCCATAAGGGTAGTAAGAAGTGCAACCTTAATACCACCTGCAACGAGGGTAGGGCTAATATCACCAGCAGCCTGAATAGCGTCGAATGCGCCAATCATACCTACTACGGTACCCATAAATCCCAACATAGGAGCAAGAGCGATGAACAGACCAATCCACGAAAGGTTAGCCTCGAGCTGACCGGTCTGAACCGAACCATAAGATACAACAGCCTTCTCTACTGCGTCAAGACCCTGGTCGTAGCGATCCAGACCCTGATAGTAGATCGATGCAACGGGACCACGCTTGTTGCGAGCAATCTCCTTAGCAGCCTCGATACCGCCCTTTGCAAGAGCCTCCTCGATGCTGGTGATGAACTTCTTGTTGTTGATGGTCGAAAGGGTAAGGAAGAGAATACGCTCAATAGCGATAGCAAGACCTGCAACCAAGCAGAAAAGCACGGGAAGCATCCACTCCCAACCACCTTCGAGGAACTTCTGAATCATAACCTGGTGCATCGACTCACCCTCGATGGTAGTCTCAGCAGCCTCTGCAGCAGCCTCAGCCTCAGCAGCAGGAGCAGCCTCCTCAGTAGCGGGAGCAGCCTCAGCGGCAGCGTCCTGAGCATAAACATTTGCAGAGCCGAAAGTCAGAGCGGCAACTGCGAGCATCAAAAACAGTTTTTTCATAGTTGTTTTTTAGATTAAAAATTTAATAGTTTGTGTTTAATTGTTTGTTTAGTTATATTTTTCTCAAAAAATTTTGTTTTTCTGCTAATATTTTCAAGCTTCAAGCCCCATCGACTCCGCTATATGCCAAATTTTACCCGCTAACCCTAAATTTGTTGCTCACAAATATTTACGCGCAACCGGCTGCACAACTATTTGTTGTACAGACCGTTAAGTCGTTTTGCGGCATCACGGCTGGTAGAAATCGTTTCTTTTTATCCGCTTTTCGATGCGAAATTTAGTAAAAATTTTTATTGTGTGCAACACCTTAAGCACTAAATTCTCCGCGCAACGAGGATTTGAAGAGTTTTATCGACTCCTCTCTGGGGAGTTTTTTGCCAAGTACATACATCATCTTTGTAATGGCAGCCTCTACGGTCATATCATATCCGCTCATTACGCCCGAGCGTTGCAGGCGTAATCCCGTCTCGTAGAGGTCCATCGAGACCTTACCTCCGCCACACTGGGTGACATTGAGAACATAGACCCCGTTACCCACTGTTTGCTCGATGATATCGAGGAACCACTCCGAGGTGGGGGCATTGCCGGCACCATAGGTCTCAAGAACAACACCTCGCAGGCCCTCGGTGAGCAACATTCGGCGAAGTATGAATTCGTCGATACCCGGGAAAAGTCTAAGTACAAGCACGTTAGTATCCATCTGCTCGCTAATGACAAGTTCCTTGTCTTGGTTCTTGGAGCAAAGGATGGTTTGGGTGTTATAGGTGATATTTACACCCACCTCAGCCAACGGCAGGCAGTTGTAGGAGCGGAAGGCACTCAGTGCCTCGGCACTACGCTTCGAGGTGCGATTGGCGCGGAAGAGTCGATTCTGGAAATAGAGCGACACTTCGGGGACCATTGGCGAGCCATCCTCTCTTTTGGCGGCAGCAATCTCGAGTGCGGTGATGAGATTCTCGCGTCCGTCGGTACGCAACACTCCGATAGGAATTTGGCTGCCCGTAAAGACCACCGGCTTCGAGAGATTCTCGAGCATGAAGCTCAGAGCCGAAGCGGTGTAGGACATGGTGTCGGTTCCGTGCAACACCACAAAACCGTCGTAGCGGGCATAGTTGTCACGAATCAATCGTGCAAGTTCGACCCACTCTGTGGGGGTTACATTCGAGGAGTCTATCGGGCCGAGGGTCTTGACCTCCAAGTCGATATTGAGTCGGCGAATCGAGGGAAATTCCTCGTAGATGCCACTGAAGTCGAAGGGGACAAGCGCACCGGTCTTCTCATCGGTCTTCATGCCGATTGTTCCTCCGGTGTAGATTATCAGTATTGACGATCTCATCTTATAGCGATTTTTTGCTTAGCTTATTTTTGCTATTGGGGTATTGCGCTCTGTTGTGTTACGCTCTGATTTAGAATATAAAGCTGTAGAGCAGATATAACCAGTGACCGATGATTGCAGCTGCAAGACCACCTATGGTGTGAGCAAGGATAGCCTTCGAAGTAAGGTCGCGGTAGCCCATCGAGTCGAGCATGGCGGTATGGGTACTCAGGTAACCACTCCAGCACATACCGATAGCAGTAAACACAACGATTGCATTACCATCGAGCAGACCCTCGGCTGCAAAGCGTGGAATAAGGCTCAACGCTGCACCTACGGCACCAAGAGCGGTGATGGGGAAGGCTATAAGCTCGGGATTCTCGAAACCGAAGAGCCAATCGAAGATGAAGTTTATCTTACCTGCAAGCCAAGGCAGAAGCTGTACACCCTCGTAAGCAGCTCCGGTATATGTGCCGTCAGCCGAAGGACCGAAAGTGAGAATCATCACCAGAGTCGAGATGATAAGCACACCCGGGATGATGGCGATACCTACGTCAACACCGGTCTTACCTCCATCGAGCAGCGAGTTGAGTATGCGCAGGAAAATCGACTTCTCCTCCTTGAACTCCGAGTTGCCCTCGTGAATCTCGTTCTGTGGACGCTCATACTCCTCCTTGAACTGAGGATATGCCTTAACCACAAAACGCTGCATCAGACGGGTCGATACTATACAACCGCAGAATGCACCGAAGAAACCGATGAATGGTTCGATGTAGTAGCCTTGACCCACCATGAATACGATAACGAGCAGACCCATACCAAATGCCGTACCGAAGTTGGTCAGCGATATGAACTGATACTTTCTGAAGTAGGATGCAAAGCCCTTATCTTGTGAGAGGGAGATGATTGCGGGGTTGTCCGAGAGGAAGGTCATCACCGCACCCAGCGATGCCACACCCGGCAGGTTGAAAAGAGGTTTCATCATAGGGCGGAGCAACTTCTCGAGAAGTGTTACCACTCCGAAATCAACGAACAGACGACCGATAGCACCGGTAATTACGCAGATTGACATCAGGTAGAATACCGTATTCAGAAGCAGGTCGTGACCTGTTTTCATTATGGTATTCAACATATTGGGTGTACCCATTCGGGCTCCCAGATACACAAACAGTGCAACTACGATAACGAGGCAGGGAATGCCGGTGGGAATAAACTTCCCGAACTTGAACTTACTCATTCTTACACTTATTTATCAGTTTTTTAGCAAAGTTAAGGACGTCGAATTTCCACGTTACACCTGCGGTGAATATGCCCTGTTTGTCGAGAGCAGTGCCCGCAGGGTTTGTGTTGTCGCCAAGTGTGTGGAAATAGACGGCGTGCAGACGCAACGAGCGATTGCCCTTGCCTCCGAGAGGGTAGTACTCGATACCTCCACCCATACGCGTAAGCTCCGAACCCGGGTAAACCGTCAGGTCGGCAAAGTTGGGGAAGGAGCTGCTACACTTATCATAGGTAGCTCGCGCCAAGATATTTACGCGGTCGGCAATCAGGTACGAGAACTCGCCCATTACCGAGAAGTCGTCGAAGATAGTGCTGCCGTTGGCGTCGCGCTCCATAAAGTCTAATTGCAGGCGAGCATCGCCCCATGTGAATTGGTTACCCAGAGCCACATACCATATATATTTACCGTCGGCATACTGCGATGCATTGACCGAGTGCAAACCCTTGTAGCAACCCTTGCTCACCGACCAGAAGAGGTTGTAGGCGTAGAGGTCTGTATCCGAGGTGTCAAAGGGGCTTTGGCAGGCTTGGAATGTTATGGCATTGTTGCCTTTGTCGGTTGTGTAGGTTACGCTTGCACCCATCTGATAGCAGGCGATGTTGTTCCAATACTCCGAACCGAAGTACAGGTCGATAGGAGCGCGGTCATACTCCCAACCGCCAATCATCACCACCTGTTTACCTGCCGAAATCGACCAATTTTTAGTGGGCGAGTAGTTAATCCAGAGCCAATCGGTAGCATCGAAAAAACTCTCGCTTTTGTGTGCGCGGTTCAGACGCTGGCGATACGAATAGTTGAATTTGGGGCTGATACGGCCATCGATTTGGAAGTTGATGTACTTGCCTTTGAATCCGGAATTGGCATCAACTTTGCTGCCGTCGAGCGATTCGTGAACCCAGTCAACTCGAGCATCAAACTTCAAACTGAAAATTTCGTCCTCCTGAGCGCGGACTTTTGAGGGTCCTACGATAAAGAACGCAAAGATGAGGCAGAGGAGCGCAGTGGTGACTCTCTGCTTCAGGGTTAGAGATAAAGTTTTCTTCATATAATATTAGTAGTCTTTAGGTTACGTCGTCTATAAGCAGAACAATTCCGTGGCATTGCGTGATGTTTCTGCAGCCACCTCTTCTGCGCTTATACCCTTTAACTCGGCAACTTTTGCGCAAATATACGAAATATATCCGGATTCGTTGCGTTTCCCGCGAAAAGGTGCAGGGGTCAGATAGGGACAATCGGTCTCGAGGAGTATATCTCGGAGAGCCATTTGCTTAACGGTCTGCGCCACAATGCTCTTCTTGAAGGTGACAACTCCGCCTATTCCGAACTTAAAATCGCCCAGCGCGCGCAGTCGTTCGTAGCACTCTACATCCTCGGAGAAGGCGTGGAAAACACCCCTCAACCTCAGTCCTTTGCTCTTTGCCTCCTCTTGCAACTCGCCTACCGCCTTTTCCATCTCTGCCCAAGCCGAACGGGTGTGAATCGCAACCGGCAGGTCAAGCTCCATTGCCCACCTGCACTGTGTAGTGAAGGCCTCGAGCTGCTGAGCAAAAAACTCTTTGCTCCAATATAGGTCGAGACCTATCTCGCCCACGGCACAAAACTTAACTCCTTCGGGCGGGTTGCTCAGGTAGTGACGAGCCACACTCAGCTCCTCTCGGAACTTGGGGTTGTCGTTTACCGATGTGGGGTGCAGACCCATCATAGGCAGACACAATTCGGGATATCGGACAGCCATATCCAACATCCGTTGGTGACTCTCCGAGTCGATGGCGGGCAGCAGTAGCCTCTCGACGCCTGCCTGTTGCGCCCTTGTGACAGCCTCATCGCGATCCTCGTCAAACTGAGGTTCATAGAGGTGTGAGTGTGTGTCGATTAGTTTCATATAGGGTTATCGTGTAACTTTTTCGTATCTGTTGCCGGGCAGCTGATGCACCACACCTGCCAGCTCGAGGCTTATGAGCAGGGCGTTGAGTGTCGGCATATCGAGTCCCGACAGCTCCAGCAGTTGGGCAGTTGTGAGTGGGTCATCGCCCTCGAAATAGGCAAACAACTCAGCCTCCTCACCCGTAAGTGTTATCTGCTCACTGCCTCTTTTGTCGCGTATGCCTTTGAGTCTGATATCCCACATCAGCTCCTTGATAATGTCATCAGCCGAAAGCACCATCTGTGCCCGTCGATTGCGTATGAGGGTGTTGGGTCCCTGCGCTGTGCGGTCTCCTATGCGCCCGGGCAGAGCCATCACCGTACGGTTGTAGCTGTCGGCAAACTGCACTGTTGAGAGCGAACCTCCCGTTGCGGGCGACTCGATGAGCAGTGTGCCTTCGCTTAGCGCGGCAATTATTCTGTTGCGTGGAATGTAGAGGTTTCCTCGTTGATGAGTCTGCGAGTGCAGTTCGGTTATTATGGCACCTCCCGTATCGACTATCTCGCGTGCGAGGTGGGTGTGTTGTGATGGGGTAATCTTGGGTAGGGGATTGGCTATTACTGCCACTGTGCGCAGTCCGCACGCCATAGCCTGACGATGACAGATGCTGTCGATGCCGAAGGCAAGCCCGCTCACTATCACAAGGTCGGGAATACGCTCTGCAAGCTCGCGTATCAAATAGCCACACATACGCTCACCGTATGGGCTGAACTCACGTGTGCCTACAATCGACAGACAGGGACCCGAGAGTGCCTCGCTCTGGCCTACCTTATATATTATATGCGGATTGTCGCTAACCTCTCTCAGTAGCGGAGGATACTCCTCATGGGTTGCGGCTATTATGTCTATCCCCTCTCTTTTGCAGTACTCAGCCTCTATGCGTGCGCGAGTCATACCTTCGCGCTGTACTATGCTCTTTGCAACTGCGGGGCGCAACTCAGCCCTTGCGGTCAGCTCCTGCTCCGAGGCAGCGAATACCTCCTCTGCAGAACCATAACACTCCATCAGGTGTGCGATTCCGCGAGTCCCCAGTCCCGGGGTAAACTCCAATGCAAGGTCGAAAATAGCCATTCTAACTTACAAAGATAAAAAATAATCGTAACCGATGGTTCATTTTTTCGATTATTTTTCTCATTATACTCCATAAAGGTCGAGGGGCAGGTGCTATAACCCTATTTGCACCCACCCCTCTTTATTCTGTCCGACCGGAAACGAACAGAATATCAAGTTACTCTTTTACGATATACTCGTAGCGATAGTTGTAGTAATTAGTTTCACCCTCATAAACATCTCCAAACCCAAAATCCATGATAAGTAAATCGTTACCTAAAGAAATAATCTTTCTATTTGAGGTTATAGCTTCTTTACAACTTTCATTATCACAAACTTCTCCTTCACGATGGTTTTCTCCATTGTGATGCACATTTTTATGTACAACAGCTGTTGTAGTCATTGATAACTCTCGTGTTTCGGGATTAAACTGCCATGTGCCACGTTCATTATAACGCCCGGGATAACCGTCTG
>CAZFQU010000075.1:0-8601 GCA_964521245.1 uncultured Alistipes sp.
CTAAAACCACGGCGTAACGCCGTGAATTGGCAGCAGCCCGAAGCGAACATTGTTCACTAAAGTGTAATTTCGTATATAAGCACCTTGTCAGAATATAAAATAAAAATCTATGGCTGCTGAAAAGAAATATGTCGAAACTCCCCTGATGAAACAATATTACAACATCAAGGCGGTACACCCCGACGCTATACTTCTGTTTCGCGTAGGCGACTTCTACGAGACCTTTGGCGAGGATGCCATAAAGGCGAGTGGCATATTGGGCATTACCCTCACAAGGCGAGCCAATGGTGCTGCATCTTATGTCGAGCTTGCAGGTTTCCCCTACCACGCCATAGACACCTATCTGCCCAAACTCGTAAGGGCCGGCGAGAGAGTTGCCATCTGCGAACAACTCGAGGACCCCAAGACCGTCAAGGGGTTGGTCAAGCGAGGGGTTATCGAACTTGTGACTCCGGGAGTGGCTATGGGTGACAATATACTCCCCGCCAAGGAGAATAGTTTTTTGGCAGCCGTTTATTTCGGCAAACGCTCCACAGGAGCAGCCTTCTTGGATATATCGACCGGCGAATTTTACGTAGCAGAGGGCAGCGACCAATATATCGACAAACTCTTCTCTAACCTCAGACCCAAAGAGGTACTCTATCAGAGGGGCTGCGAAGAGCATTTCTCATCGATATTCGGCTCGCGCTACTACACCTATCGTCTCGACGAGTGGGTATTCTCCGAAGAGGTAAATCGCACAAAACTGCTCAAACAGTTCGACTCTCAATCGCTCAAAGGTTTTGGTATCGACTACTTCACGAGTGGCATATCGGCTGCGGGAGCCATACTATACTATTTGGACTTCACCGAACACAAGGATATTGCCCACATCGACACCATATCGCGCATCGACAGTGAGGAGTTTGTCTGGATAGATAAGTTCACTATTCGCAACCTCGAACTCTTCTCGTCGAATAATTCGATAGCAAAATCGGGCTTTGCCGACATTATCGACCGCACACTTACCCCCATGGGTGGCAGACGATTAAAACGATGGGTGGCTATGCCGCTGCGAGATATAGGGGCAATAAACCGTCGCTTGGATATTGTGGAATATCTGACTCAGGAGACGGATATGAGCGAAGTCCTGCGCAGCGAGATTTCGACCGTAGGCGACCTCGAGCGCATACTCTCGCGCATAGCTACGGGCAGAATACTTCCCCGCGAGATGGTCCAGCTGAAGAGTTCACTCCTCTCGCTCGAAACCATCAAGGCTCTGCTCGACTCCTCGGAGAGCGATGCCCTGCACATCTCGAGTGGCGAAATAAACCCACTAAAAGAGATTGCTCAGCGATTGGAACAGGAGATATATCCCGACCCGTCGAATCAGATTCAAAAAGGCGGAGTCATAGCCCCGGGTGTTGACCCCGAGCTTGACGAACTGAGAAGCATAGCCCGCCACGGCAAGGAGGTATTGGACAAGATTCTCCAACGCGAAATTGAGCGCACCGAAATTCCTTCGCTCAAAATAAGCTACAACAATGTCTTTGGCTACTACATCGAGGTTCGCAACACCCACAAAGATAAGGTTCCCGCAGATTGGATTCGCAAGCAGACCCTGACCTCTGCCGAGCGATATATCACCGAGGAGCTTAAGGAGTATGAGTCGAAGATTATGGGAGCTGAAGAGCGCATACTCCAAATCGAGCAGGCAATATATCAGCGACTGATTGCCGAACTCACCAAGATAATACCCTCGCTGCAAATCAACGCCAAGGTTATCTCGGAGCTTGACTGTCTGCAATCATTTGCCCGCCTTGCCACCGAGCGTGGCTATAATCGACCCGAGCTTAATGAGGGTCACAGCATCGAAATCAAACAGGGACGCCACCCTGTTATCGAGATGCTGCTGCCCGTTGGCGAGGAGTATATCCCCAACGACGTGATGCTCGACAACAAGCAGCAACAGATAATAATGATTACCGGACCCAATATGTCGGGTAAGTCGGCACTTCTGCGCCAGACGGCACTTATCGTTTTGATGGCACAGATGGGTATGTTTGTGCCTGCCCAGCGAGCCGAGATAGGTGTCGTTGACAAGATTTTCACACGTGTCGGAGCTTCGGACAATATCTCGCAGGGCGAATCTACATTTATGGTCGAGATGCTCGAGTCGGCAGCCATACTCAACAATATCTCTGACCGCAGTCTTGTGCTTTTAGACGAGATCGGTCGTGGCACGAGTACCTACGACGGCATATCCATAGCATGGGCAATGGTCGAGTATCTGCACAACCACCCTACCTCACACGCCAAGACACTCTTCGCTACACACTACTTCGAGCTAAACGAGATGGAACAGATGTACCCCAGAGTCAAAAACTACCACGTGAGCGTCAAGGAACTTGAGGACAAAATCATCTTCCTTAGAAAGCTCAAGCGAGGCTCGTCGGAACACTCCTTCGGTATTCACGTAGCCCAAATGGCGGGTATGCCCTCGTCGGTGGTTAAGCGTGCCGACGAGATTCTGCAAAATCTTGTCAGGGTTTATGGTCAAAACGAGATTGTACCTTCGAAGAGCCTTAAGGAGCGAGGTAAGCGACGCCCCTCGGTTAAGGAGAGTGTCGAGCAGCTATCGGCTGCACAAGAGATGCAATTGTCGATGTTCAAACTCGACGACCCTGTGCTTATTCAGATTCGCGACCAGATAAAGGGTATAGACATCAACGCTCTTACACCATTGGAGGCTCTCAACAAACTCAACGAGATTAAGAAGATTACAGGGCTTTAAGAACATAGAGTACAGTACTATAAGACAATAAGAAAGACCCGCTTTAGGCAGGTCTTTCTTATTGTCTTGAGTAATATTTCCTTATCTATTACTTGTTGTTGTATGCGTACATCTTCTCGATGAGCATAAGCACCTTGTTCGAGTAACCCCACTCGTTGTCGTACCACGAAACAACCTTCATAAAGGTATCCGAGATAGCGATACCGGCGGTAGCATCGAAAATCGAGGTGTGGGGATCATCGAGGAAGTCCGACGAAACAACAGCATCCTCAGTGTAGCTCAAGATACCCTTGAACTCGCCCTCCGAAGCCTCCTTCATGGCTGCGCAAACCTCAGCATAGGTAGCGGGCTTCTCGAGGTTAACGGTAAGGTCAACAACCGAAACATCGATGGTAGGAACACGCATCGACATACCGGTAAGCTTGCCGTTGAGCGAAGGAATAACCTTACCTACTGCCTTAGCAGCACCGGTCGACGAGGGGATAATGTTGCCCGAAGCAGCACGACCACCACGCCAATCCTTCAACGAAGGACCATCAACGGTCTTCTGAGTAGCGGTAATCGAGTGAACGGTAGTCATAAGACCGTTAACAATACCGAACTTATCGTGGAGAACCTTAGCTACGGGAGCCAAGCAGTTGGTAGTACACGAAGCATTCGAAACGATGGTCTGACCTGCATAGGTGTCGGTGTTAACACCACATACGAACATGGGGGTATCGTCCTTCGAAGGAGCCGACATTACTACATACTTAGCGCCTGCGGTGATGTGAGCCTGAGCCTTCTCCTTGGTGAGGAACAGACCGGTCGACTCAACAACATACTCAGCCTCAACCTCGTTCCACTTCAAGTTTGCGGGATCCTTCTCAGCAGTTACGCGGATAGCCTTACCATTAACGATAAGAAGGCTCTTCTCCATATCAAAATCAACAGTACCCTTGAACTTACCGTGCATAGTGTCATACTTGAGCATATATGCCATATAGTCAACGGGAACCAAATCGTTAATACCTACAACGTCGATGTTGGGGTTAGTGCAAGCTGCACGGAACACCAGACGACCAATACGACCGAAGCCGTTAATACCAATTTTGATAGTTGCCATAATTCTAATCAGTTATTAAATTAAACTTTCAATTCAAACCTTAATTCTCTCATTAAACAAGGGATAGACCTTATAAAACCAATGTGTCATCCCGATACACCTAACAGACCGTTATTTATTTCACAGTGCAAAAATATATACTTTAATCGGACTACGCAAATAAAATTTTAATTTTTTTTAGTAATTCACCTTATATCGAGTCCTTTAGGCAGTTCCCTCAAATTAGGTCAAGTAGATTTTGGATATTATTTTGGGGAATATTTCCGATTTCTTATAAAGGTGCAATACAAGAGAAATATACCACAATAAGCCCAAAAGCGACCGAAACTTAACTCTTCTACTTATCAATCAACTCATCTATCAAAGCCACGTTACGCGATTCGATTCTGCTAAGATATGGAGTGGCATCATCGAAGAGCGGCATATACCACTTTTGCGCCATAAAGTAGCGACGGCGAGCATCACTGAACACTTGACCTTTGCGAGCCAGAATCTCGTCGCGCATAAGTTGTAGCAGACTATCCGACGCTCCCTTCAGCTCACCACGGGTGAGTTTTCGCTGCGATGTGTAGGCACGAGTGTCATCCGCCCCACTCTTGACATAGGGGATAAAGCCCTTGCCGGCAGCTCTACGTCTGAGGAAATGGTGATTGCTCTCCCTAACCTGAGCCTCGATATCCTTATAATCGCTCTTTTCTTTATGCGACTCAAAAGCCTCGACCAACATCCACTCCCCATCACGCTGCTCGAAAGTATAGCTGCGCTTATAATCCATCAACACACCGCAACACTCGAAATGCAGCCTGCCATCCTGAAGCAGGCTGAAGCCTCCTCGCTCCCACCAAGGGTCAACCACAAAACAATCTATCTCTTTGTATGCCCACAGCGACTCTCCAAACTCGACACTTGAGCTCTCGCCATCACTCTCTACTGCCACCACATCAGTCAGCTCTCCCAACGGGAAACAGATATGCTGCATCTGGTAGTCGGCATCCGACGTAAAGTTGCGCATAAAACAGCTAAAAGAGGCTATCTTCTCGCCCTGCTCGTCAGCCTGAGTTGCACACGAGAGGGTGAAAAGCATAAGCCACATCAGCAATCCTAAACGCATAAAAGAGTTCATAGCCCCCACAGATTAGAGATTTTTACGCGCACGCTTAGCCATTGCCGAAGCAAAAACAAAGTCGTTTAGCTCCTTATTGTCAGACTGCAAGATAGTATCTTTCGAACCTTCCCACCACTTCTGACCCTCATAGATGAATACAATCTTCTCGCCAATCTCCATCACGGAGTTCATATCGTGGGTATTGATAATAGTGGTGATATTATACTCCTTGGTAATTTCGTGAATTAGGTTATCTATCACTATCGATGTTTGTGGGTCCAGACCCGAGTTAGGCTCGTCACAAAACAGATAGCAGGGGTTGAGTACTATGGCGCGGGCAATAGCCACACGCTTAATCATACCGCCCGACAATTCCGAGGGATAGAGGCGGTTAGCACCATCGAGATTAACTCTTCTGAGGCAGAAATTCACTCTTTCCATCTTCTCCTTCTCGCTTTGGGTGGTGAAGAGGTCTAAAGGCAACTTGATATTCTCCTCGACGGTCGAAGAGTCGAGCAAAGCTCCGCCCTGAAATATCATACCTATATCTTTACGTATGTTCTTACGCTCCATAAAGCCCAACGACGAGAAGTTCACATCGTCAAACCACACACTTCCCGAGTCGGGTTCGTGCAGTCCCACGAGGCTCTTGAGCAATACCGTCTTACCCGAGCCACTCTTGCCTATAATGAGATTGGTCTTGCCTGTCTCAAAATTCACACTCACATCCTTCAGCACGGTACGCCCTTCGAAGGATTTAATCAGATGATCTGCCTTTATCATATAAGCAATATTTGGGTAAGAATAAGGTTGAAAATCATAATTACGATGGAGGAGACAACCACCGCACGGGTCGATGACTTACCCACCTCGAGCGAGTTGCCCGCAGCATAGTAACCACAGAATGCCGAAATCGAGGTTATGATAAATGCAAAGACCGACATCTTAATCAGCGAGTAGATTATCGAATAGACTCTAAAGTCGTAGAGCAAACCCTCCACATAGTCGCCCGGAATCATAATACCGGTAAAAAGAGCAATCAGATAACCGCCCACAACACCGATAAGGATGCTGAGAATAGTCAGAAAAGGGAAGAAGAGTACCGTTGCCACGACCTTAGGAAGAATAAGGTACGAAGCAGAGTTGACACCCATAATCTCGAGTGCATCAATCTGCTCGGTAATACGCATAGTTCCTATCTCTGAGGCGATGGTCGAGCCTACCTTGCCGGCAAGAATCAGCGCGACGACCGTTGACGAGAACTCGAGAATCATCGTCTCGCGCGTAGCGTAGCCTATAAGGTATTGCGGAATGAAAGGCGACTCGAGGTTAATCGACATCTGCAAGGTAATCACCGCACCGATAAATACGGAGATGATGGCAGTGAGACCTATCGAGTTCATACCCAGAGCCTCCAACTCGAAGAGTATGCGGCGACGGTAAATCGACATCTTCTCGGGGCGTGAAAAGACCTTACTCATCAAGATAAAGTAACGCCCTATCTGTTCAAAAAGTTTCAACATCTTTATTTCTCATTTTTGGTCTCTTCAAACTCTACGTAGTCGCCCACATCGTCGGCTATGCGCTTTTCGGGGGTCTCCGAGGTGCGATAAACCTTCACCTCGCCCTCTGTGGAGCCACCGCCCGGGTAACCGGTATGCGAATAACCGCCCGAGGTGGAGGCTCCGCCACCACCAAATCTATCGTTCATCTGACGTTGCATCTTAGCTATGCGCCAACGCAAGAGAGAGAGCAACACCAGTCCAAGAAGCAGAATGGCGATTACAAAGTAGAGTATAAACATGGCCACGCCCTTCAACACCCAAGGGGCAAAGACTGCGAGCATCAGTATAGTCATTGTCAACAGCGGATTACGTCTTACGAATCCGAGCAACGAATCAAACAACATTGATAGAAAATTCATAATTTAACTCTTTATTTGCACACACAAAACGTAGTTTGCAGACAATTTATTTGGTGCCAAAGTTACAAAAAAAGATTCAGACACTAAAATTATTCCACTTTTATCCCAAGTTTTTAGAATTTCGGCTCGCTTTGGATGGCTTGTTGACGATTTATGGTTATATTTGTACCCAACAAAGAAGCGAACAACAAACTAAACAACAATATGACACTTTCAGCACTCACAGCAATTTCGCCCGTCGATGGTCGCTATCGCTCTAAGACCGATGCTCTGGGCAACTACTTCTCCGAGGCAGCACTCATTCGCTATCGCATTCAGGTCGAGGTCGAGTATTTTATCGCCCTTGCCGAGCTTCCCCTCAAGCAGCTCGAGGGATTGACCGACGAACATAAGGCAGCTCTGCGCGAGCTTTATCAAAACTTCTCGCTTGCTGATGCCGAGCGTGTAAAGGAGATTGAGTCGGTGACGAACCACGACGTTAAGGCTATCGAGTATCTTATCAAGGAGAAGATGGATACTCTGGGTCTTGAGTCCTTCAAAGAGTTTGTACACTTCGGTCTCACCTCTCAAGATATCAACAACACCTCCATTCCTCTCTCGCTGAAGGAGGGTCTCGAGCAGGTAATCTACCCTGCTATCGAGGAACTTATCGACCGTCTCGAGGGCTTTGCTAAGGAGTGGAAGGAGATACCTATGCTCGCCCGCACCCACGGTCAGCCCGCATCACCCACCCATCTGGGCAAGGAGTTCTTGGTCTTTATCGAGCGTCTTGACAAGCAGTATCGCCAGCTCTGCGCCCTGAATGCTCCTGCCAAGTTTGGTGGCGCAACGGGCAACTTCAATGCCCACAATGCAGCCTTCCCCGAGGTGGATTGGGTAGCCTTTGCCAACGATTTCGTTGACAACACCCTCGGTCTGAGCCGCTCGCAATATACCACACAGATTGAGCATTACGACAATCTGGCAGCCATCTTCGATGCACTGAAGCGTATCGACACCATCCTTATCGACCTTTGCCGCGATATGTGGACCTATATCTCGATGGAGTACTTCAAACAGCGTATCAAGGCTGGTGAGGTTGGCTCAAGCGCAATGCCCCACAAGGTTAACCCCATCGACTTCGAAAATGCCGAGGGTAACTTCGGTGTGGCAAATGCCATCTATGAGCATCTTGCAGCCAAACTCCCCATCTCGCGTCTGCAGCGCGACCTGACCGACTCCACCGTACTGCGTAATATCGGTGTACCCATCGCCCACACCCTTATCGGCATCCAGTCGCTGATGAAGGGCTTGGGTAAGGTTCTTCTCAACGAGGAGGCTTTGGCTCGCGACCTTGAGAACAATTGGGCAGTGGTTGCCGAGGGTATCCAGACCATCCTTCGCCGCGAGGGCTACCCCAAGCCTTACGAGGCACTCAAGGCTCTGACACGCACCAACACTCATATCACCGCCGAGTCTATTGCAACATTCATCGACGAGCTGAATGTCAGCGACAGCGTCAAGGCTGAACTTCGCCAACTCTCGCCCTCGACCTATACGGGTATATTCTAAAGAGAGGCTTGCAGCTTCAAGTAACATAGGCTGTCCGACTTTTGGTACGGACAGCCTTTATTATGCTTTGTCGTTATTCGTCGCAAAACAACAAAAAAGAGCCTGTCTAACAAGTTTTTTGTTAGATGGGCTTTTTTTATATT
>CAZFQU010000076.1:0-8531 GCA_964521245.1 uncultured Alistipes sp.
ATAGGGCATATTCTGCACCTTGCTTGTTCTCGCAAATGGGAAATATCTTTAATATATCCCATCTGCTCGAAGTTTCGCAACGCACAGAATCTGCTCCTCTAAAATCAAAAATTGGGTCTTTACGGTTTTGTAGGGCAAATTCTGCACCTTGCTTGTTCTCGCAAATGGGAAATATCTTTAATATGTCCCATCTGCTCGAAGCTTCGCAACGCACAGAATTTGCTCCTCTAAAATCAAAAATAGAGTTGCGATTTTAACCACTTTTCTATCCCGCACCACACTCACATAGTCACGCTTAAAAAAAATATGGATATAGCGATTTCGAAACGTAAAGAGAATATAGCCGAGTACATCCTCTATCTATGGCAGTTAGAGGATTTGCTACGTGCAATGCAGTTCAGCCCCGAGGCTATATATGCCAAGTTGGTAGCTCCTCGACAGATTCCCGAGGAGGGAAAGAACAACTATCTTATTTGGTATATGCAGATTTGTAACCTCTTGCGTGAAGAGGGAAAGGAGTCGCAGGGGCATTTGGAGCATACTCTCCATCTTATTGCCGACCTGCACAACCTCCATCTTCAGCTTTTGGAACTTCCTATCGGAGAGCAGTATCGCGCACAATTTGCCAAACTCTCGCCTGCCCTGCCTCAGCTACGTCTGATTTTGGGTAAGGAGCGTGCCGAAATGAGCGATACCGAGTTGCAGTTCAGGGCTTTATATGCGGCTATGCTTTACAGCATCAAGGGTCAGGGTAAGGGTTCTCAGTTCACTGACACCGTATCGCTCATATCGCCAGTGATAGCTCTGCTCGCCGACCTATATCGCAAGGTTGAGCAGGGTGAGGTTGACCTCTTCCGCTCCTGATACTATCGTCACTTAGACTTCATAACTCGGTTCTGATGCTCGATACTCTCGATATGTATAGCCTCGAGTATCGCCTCCAAGAATCGTGGACTGAGTTGCAGAGCATCGGACTGTGACAATACCCTCTCGACAATATCGCGCCAGCGGTCGCTTTGGAGTATTATCACATCATTCTTGCGTTTAATCTCGCCAATCTTGTCTGAGATTTTCATTCTTCGGCTCAGCAGCTCGAACAGCTCGTGGTCTATTTGGTCAATCTCGCTTCTGAAGCCGGCAATCGACAGCAGGTAATCGCTATCCTCGCTCTCGAGTCTGCGCCATATAATCGAGCGTAGCAGACCGCCAAGCTCCTCGGGGCGCAATTGTTGCTCCTTGTCGCTGAGTGCCAGCTCGGGCGAGCAATGGCTCTCGATGATAAGTCCGTCGCAGTTGAGGTTGGCAGCTGTCTGTGCCACTTCGCCCAGAAGCTCACGATTGCCGCAGATGTGCGAAGGGTCGCAAATCATTCTTAAATTGCTAAATCGACGCTTCATATCTATCACAAGATGCCACATAGGGTCGTTGCGATATCTCCAGCGCGAGGTGGTCGAGAAACCTCGATGGGCGAGTAGTATTCTCTCGCGCTCAACACCCGATCTGAGCAATCTCTCTACGGCTCCTGACCATAGCTCTATGTCGGGGTGCATAGGGTTTTTGACCATCACAAGAGCCGAAGAGTGTGCTATGGCATCGGCTATCTCCTGCACCAAGAATGGGTTAACGGTTGTGCGCGCGCCAATCCACATTAAATCCACACCGCTCTTCGCTGCAAGCTCCACGTGGCGAGCCGATGCTACCTCGGTAGCACTCTTTAGCCCCGTCAGTTCTTTAGCCTCGACAAGCCACTCCAAGCCTCTTTCGCCCACACCTTCGAAACTGTCGGGGTGGGTGCGTGGTTTCCATAAACCGGCACGCAGATATTCCACGCCTCCCACTTGGGCTATTTGCTGAGCCGTTGTGAGTAGTTGATGGCGACTCTCGGCACTACACGGGCCGGCAATGATTAGAGGTGTGCGCTCGGCTCTACTTTTTGTCATCTTTGAAAAGCATTGGTACAAACTCCGTTAGGTAGCATCTCCAATTATCCCACGTGTGACCACCCTCGCTTCGACGGAAGGTGTAGGGGAACTCAAGTTGGTCGAGCAGCTTGATATAGTCGAGGTTATTCTGCCACAAGAAATCCTCCTCGCCACAAGCTATCCAATAGAGCTTAGGGTTATTGTCGCGCTGACAGGAGAGTGTCTGCTCGAAATTCTCGTATATGGGCGAGCCGACAGCCCGCTCGGGACGGATGGCGGCTGAGAATAGTCCCACGTAATCGAACGTGTTGGCATAATAACGCGATATGTGCAGCGAATGAAAACCTCCCATCGACAGACCGGCGATTGCTCTTGCATCGCTACGCGAGATGGTTCTGAAGTTGGAATCGATAAAGTTTATGATATCTTTGAACGAACTTTCGTACGACCCCTCCATCGTGCGTGGCAGACGCGTGTGTGGCTTGTAAAGACCCTTCTCACATTCGCCCGGAGCAGCCTTCTGCGAGGCATTACCATTGGGCATTACCACAATCATAGGCTCGGCTTTGCCCGAAGCTATGAGGTTGTCCATGATTTGTGCAGCGCGACCCAAGCCCAGCCACGCCTCCTCGTCGCCACCCATACCATGTAGCAGGTAGAGAACCGGATAGTGCTTATTGTCGGAGAGGTATCCGGCGGGCAGATATACCGAAAGACGACGCTCACAATCCAATGTGGGGGAGTTCATCCAACACTTCAGAACGCTACCGTGAGGAACATCCTGCACTGCATAGAGGTCGCCCTGACCGCCACCAACGATAAAGATGTTGGCAAGCGATGCTATGTCGCGAATAAGATATACGTTGCTCAAATCGATAGTCTTTACTCCGTCAACATATACTGAATAGGCATAGAGATTCGACTCCAAAGGCTTTGTCGTGTACTCCCATACGCCGCCATCTCTGCGCTCAAAGAGTGCTTCGCCCTCTACGAAGTCGGCAGCCAACTCTACACGCTCGGCATCGGGAGCCTCTATTCTGAAGGTTACGCTCCGATCGGGATTTATCTGGGGCGAGGTCAGTTTAGAACCTGCCCAAAGTGCCTGCTGTGCGAGGACTGAAAATGTGGTAAGAATTGTTGCACAGAGTGTTAATAGGGTTCTCATTGCTTATCAGGGTTTTAGGTGTTAATACTCAAAAGTGCTGCCACCGACAAATTCGCGAAGGATTGATGTCGGGGGTATGTTCGTAAGGTCGTAGTTGGGTGTGAAGTTGTCGAGGAATTGGAGCAGTCGGCGAGCCTCGTCATATTCGGGGACTGTGTCTGGCACCTCGCGCAGTATAGGCTCGGCTATGGGCTTGATAATCGACAGCTCGTAGCTGAGCGAGGAGTTGAACATTACATCTGCCCACTCCTGATAGGGGAATATGTGTTTCTGCTCGCCTCGTCGAACGGAAGCCCAACGCGAGAGTGTCGAGACGGCATCGCTGCCACGATGGCGCGAGTCGCGTATCATACGCCTAAGCAGACGATTGTCCGATGTGGCTATGCGCGAAAGGTTGTCCATCGAGGTTGAGGTCAGACACGAAACATAGATTCTGAACTTCGCCGAATCGGGAATCGAGGGGGTGAGCTTGGGGTTAAGACCATGTATGCCCTCAACGATAACTATCGAACGTTCGTCGAGCGAGAGGGGCTTTGAGTGCCACTCTCTGAGTCCGGTGATGAAGTTGTAGCGAGGAATGGTCACCTCCTTGCCGTCGAGCAGTTGCAACAGTTGCTCGTTGAAGAGCTTAAGGTCTATTGCCTCAAGAGCCTCGTAGTCGTAGTCGCCCTTCTCGTCGCGCGGTGTTTGGTCGCGATTGACAAAGTAGTCGTCGAGCGATATCATTACAGGTCTTAAACCCAACACTTGAAGTTGTATGCCCAGACGCTTGGCTGTTGTGGTCTTGCCACTCGATGATGGTCCCGAAATGAGTATGATTTTGAGTCCGTTTTCGATATTTGCCTCGTAGATGTAGTCGGCATATTTGGCAATACACTTTTCGTGAACTGCCTCGGCAATACGAATCATTTCGTTAGCTTTTCCGTTGAGTGTCAGCGAGTTTATCTGCCCCACTGTCGCCATTCCCAAAATCGAATTCCACTGCTTGTAGTCGCGAAATACGTCGAAGAGTTTTTCGGACTGAGGCTCCGAGAGAATCTTCTCGGGCGAGAAGCTCAGTGGCAGAGCGAGGTAGAATCCGTTATGGTAGCGTCGTATGTCGAAGTGGGCGATATAACCCGTCGAGGGGGCGAGTGACCCATAGAAATAGCCTACGGCATCGTCCATTGTGTAGATGGTGCTGTATAGTCTGGGGCGAGTGTCGAGAAGTTCGATTTTGTCTTTGTAGCCCAACTCCTCGAAACGGCGTCTGACCTCGGCTGTTGTCAGCCTCTGGCGACGAATGGGGTAGTCGGCATCCACTATGCGACGCATCGTACGCAGCAGCTCCTCGGCTTGCTCTTGGCTTATCCCCTCCAGCTCCTCAATCTCGCAGTAGAAACCACTCTGACCCAGCGAATGTTTGATGTACAGCTGCCTATCTCGCCATAACTCACTGCACGCTTTTTGGAGTATGAAGCAGGCGGTGCGCTGATAGAGTCGGTATCCGGCGTGGGAGTTAAAATCGACAAAACGAACACTCACCGGTCGATATATCTTATAGCGTAGCTCTTTGAGGCGGTTGTTTACGTATGCTGCCAAAATCTGGCCCTTGCTCTCAATCTCAAGTTGCTCGCTCAGCTCCTTTAGTGAGGTGCCGTACGGTACCTCAATACGGCGATTCAGCTCCTCGCAGTGGATGGTGATTTTATCCTCGTAGTTCATAGTCCGAAATTATTATCAGGGGGTTAAATCCCTTTGTTGGTTATCCGAAAAATCTCTCGAAATTTTCTGTAAAGATAGAAAAAAAAGTTTGCAAAGCAGAGCCTTTTTCCATATCTTTGCAAAAAAGGAGTTTTAGAGTATGAAAAGAGTCTTCTTAATCTCTGTTTTATGGCTGTTGGCTGTTGGCTGCTCTTCGTCTGAAAGAGAGGTGGTCATTCTATCCACAAACGATATTCATGCCCATATCGAGCGTTTTGCGCAGCTGGCAACGGCTGTCGAGAGGTGTCGCGATACGGCTGGGGTTATATTGGTCGATGCCGGAGACCGCTGGACCGGTAATGCCTATGTCGATTTGGTGGAGGACCGTCGCCCGATAATCGAATTGATGAATAGTCTGGGTTACGACCTTGCAACCCTCGGAAACCATGAGTTCGACTTCGGTCAGGAGTCTTTGGAGCGCGTGTTGCGTTATGCCGACTTTCCGGTGATTTGTGCCAACATCAACTCTCTCGAGGGGGCGAAACTGCGCCCTGTCGAAACGAGCAGGGTGATTCGTCGAGGGGGCATAGACGTAGGCTTTATAGGTGTTGTCACCAACTATGGTCCAAACTCCCATCCAGACGGCCACGATTCCAATTTCCGGAACCTTAGGTTTGACGATGCAGTGAAAACGGCAATCTCTCAAATCGAAAGCCTTGAAGGGATATGCGACGCTCGTGTGCTGCTGAGCCACGCCGGTTTAGATCGCGACCTTGAGATTGCTGCTCAAGCTCCGTATAATACGATAATAGGAGGCCATAGTCACGACGATACGACCTGTTTGAAGAACGAGGTGCTGATTTCGCAGACGGGTAAAAATTTGCGCAAGGTGGGTGTTACGGTGCTGAAGTTCTCGCCCGAGGGCGGTATTTCGATAGCTGCCCGCACCGTATCTTTAGATGGCTATCCGCCGCATCCCGACTATCAGGAAAAGGTCGATTCCTATTACAATAATCCAGACCTTAAGGTGCCTGTGGGTAGTATGGGCGAAATGGCAACGCGTACGGGTTTGTCGAACCTCTTTGCTCAGAGTGTTAAAGAGGCTTCGGGCGCAGATATTGGTCTGTACCATTGGGGCGGAGTCAGATTGGATTCGCTCCAAAAAGGCGAGGTCCCCATCTCGGCAATCTACGACTTGGACCCCTTCGACTCCTATGTGAGTTTAGTTGAGATGACTCCACATCAGTTGAACGAAATGATTATGGCTAAGTTTAACGACACGGTAAAGCCATCCGAGTCGCATTGCATAGACCTCTTTGCAACCATACCCTACATAGTTCGCACCGATGGGCGTGATGCTGTGGATGTGGAGTTTCCGACACTCGAAGAGGATAGGGTTTATAAGGTTGCGATGGGCGATTATGTGATGAAGAACTACAAGGGAGCTAAGGGATCTGATAACCAAACGCTCGATATTAAGGTTACCGATGCTCTGATTGAGTCGCTTGGCAGAGGAGAGTATATGCCCAACAACGAGTCTTTGCAAAGTATAAAATAGCGGGTCGTTTTAAGATTCACGAAACGGATAGATGGCGAAAAGTCTATGCTTTTCGATGCACCCTGCGGGCTAAGATTATGCTGCCTTCGTAGAGCAGTATAAGTGGCAGTATGACCAAAATCATGCTGAAGATGTCGGGAGGAGTGATTATGGCTGCCGTAATGGCAAGAATCACTATGGCATGACGACGGTAGCGACACATAAAGTCGGCGGAGAGAATTCCTGCCCGACTTAGGAAATAGACCAACAATGGAAGTTGGAAGATAATGGCGCAGGCTAACGATATCTCGAAAATGGTCGAGAGGTAGGAGCCTGCGTCAATCATATTTACGATTGATTGGCTGGCAACGTATGAGCCTAAAAAGTTGATGGCTAAAGGTGAAATGATGAAGTAGCCAAAGCCTATGCCGGCAAAGAATCCCAGCGATACGAAGAGTGTGAACAGACGACACGAGCGCAACTCCGTGGGGCTGAGTGCGGGTTTGATAAAGAGCCATAGCTCCCATGCCAAGTAGGGAAAGCCCACAACAAGGGCAGAGAACATCGCTATCTTGAGGTGGAGGTTGAGCTGTCCGGCAAGGGTGGTGTTGATAAACGTAAGCCCCTCTTGGCATATAAGCGGGGCTTCGATATTCATCTTAAGTGAAAGTTTGGCAAGCCATCTGTTGGTCGGAAAGGAGCTTAGCGAAGGTCCGAACAGAATTTGCTCGATGATAACTTCGCGCAGCAGAAAGGCGACAACGAGCAGTAACAGGAACACCCCAAGCGAGCGAATCAGATGGGGGCGCAGAGCCTCCAGATGATCGCCATAGCTCATCTGTGTATCGGGATTACTCCTCGTCATTGACTCTACTTCTGCTCGTTGCTCTTATCCTCTTCGGTGTAGTCCTTATTTACTGCATCTTTGAACTCCTTGACTCCGCGACCCATGCCGCGCATAAGTTCAGGAATCTTCTTCCCGCCGAAGAGAATCAGCACCAAAACCACGATTAAGATAATCTCTGTTGCGCCAATATTGCCCAGAAATAGGAGATGTGTATTCATATATGTCGATTATGTTTGCACAAAAGTAAGAAAAAATTGCGAGATATTCATTTAATCAACAATTTTTTTGTAAATTTGTGTGTCTGTTTACACACGAGAAATTCCAGAAATAAAAAAAATACTAAAACAAAGTAAGTCTATGAAGAAAGTTTATGCTTTTTTGACCCTCTTTGGGGCATTGCTATTAGGCTCGTGTCAGCAGCCTGATGCTAAAATCGCAGCACTAAAAAATGCTGTTGAGATTGCCGAGTATCAACTCCTCTACAATGCGCGCGAATTTGATTCCACACAGCTCGCACCGCGTTCGTGGAAAGATGGAGAGTATCGTAAGGTTGACGCTTATGATTGGACAAGTGGTTTCTTCCCCGGCTCGCTGTGGCTCTGCTACGAGTTGACGGGTAACGAGCAGCTGCTTGCTGAAGCACAGAAGTACACCGCAGCCCTTCACGAGATACCCGCCTATAAGGGTACTCACGACTTGGGCTTTATGGTTTTCTGCTCTTTTGGACGTCAGCAGCTCAATCTAAAGGATTCGCTCTCGGCGGCAGCTATTGTCGAGGCATCGGAGAGTCTTATTTCGCGTAGCAGAGAGGAGATTGGCCTTATCCGCTCGTGGGACTTTGGCTTGTGGAATTATCCTGTGATTATCGATAA
Organism: uncultured Alistipes sp.; assembly: GCA_964521245.1. GTDB lineage: Bacteria > Bacteroidota > Bacteroidia > Bacteroidales > Rikenellaceae > Alistipes. Next base: position 8,027 of record CAZFQU010000076.1, read on the forward strand.
CATGATGAACCTCGAGATGCTCTTCTGGGCTTCGGAGCATACGGGCGATAGTCGCTACCGCGATGTTGCGGTGCGTCACGCCGACCTTACGCTACAAAATCACTTCCGCGAGGATAACAGCTCCTACCACGTTATAAGCTATAACGATGATGGTACGGTAGAGTCGAAAGGTACGTTCCAAGGCTTCAGCGACGATTCGTCGTGGGCAAGAGGTCAGGCGTGGGGTCTTTACGGCTACACCATGTGCTACCGTTGCACCCAGCAGGAGAGCTATTTGGAGCAGGCTCGTAAGATTGCCGAGTTGGTTATCAACCACCCCGCAACTCCCGAAGATTTGATTCCTTGGTGGGACTACAACGCTCCCGATATCCCCAATGCACCTCGCGACAGCTCGGCTGCTGCAATTATGGCGTCGGCACTCTTGGAACTCTCGACAATGGTTCAGGGTGAGGAGTCGCAACTCTATTTCGACAGAGCCGAGAAGTTGCTCATGTCGCTTTCGTCG
>CAZFQU010000077.1:0-8441 GCA_964521245.1 uncultured Alistipes sp.
CCCGTGGTTCTAAGGAGCAGATTCGTCAGCTCTCGGGTATGCGTGGTCTTATGGCTAAGCCCCAGAAGTCGGGTGTCGAGGGTGGTCAGCAGGTAATTGAGAACCCCATTCTCTCGAACTTTAAGGAGGGTCTGTCGGTGCTTGAGTACTTTATCTCGACCCACGGTGCTCGTAAGGGTCTTGCGGATACCGCACTTAAGACTGCCGACGCAGGTTATCTGACTCGTCGTCTGGTTGACGTTGCTCAGGATGTAATCATCAACGAGGACGATTGCGGCACATTGCGTGGTCTGACGGCTACTGCCATCAAGCGTAATGATGACGTTGTTCAGACTCTCTACGATAGAATTTTGGGTCGTACGGCTCTCAACGATGTTATCCACCCCTTGACCGGTGATATTATCTGCAAGGCGGGTGAGGAGATTACCGAGTCTATCGCTGAGGCAATCGAGAAGTCGCCTCTGGAGTCGGTAGAGATTCGTTCGGTACTCACCTGTGAGGCTCGTAGAGGTGTTTGTGCTAAGTGTTATGGTCGCAACCTCGCTACCGCACGTATGGTACAGAAGGGTGAGGTTGTCGGCGTTATCGCTGCACAGTCGATTGGTGAGCCCGGTACTCAGCTTACGCTCCGTACGTTCCACGTCGGTGGTGTTGCAGGTGGTACTGCTGTCGAGACCAATGTTGTATCGAAGTACGAGGGTAAGTTGGAGATTGATGAGTTGCGTACCATTAAGGTTAAGAACGCAGCCGGCGAGAGCGTAGATTTGGTTATCTCGCGTCAGTCGGAGTTCCGCATCGTTGACCCCAACACCGAGATTGTTCTCTATACCCACAACCTGCCCTATGGTGCAACTCTCTATAAGGCTGATGGCGATACCATTGCTAAGGGTGATTTGATTTGCGAGTGGGATCCCTATAACGCAGTTGTAATCTCCGAGTTCGAGGGTAAGGCTCAGTACGAGTCGGTTATCGAGGGTGTTACCTATCGTGACGAGCGTGATGAGCAGACCGGTCTTTCGGAGAAGGTGATTATCGAGTCGAAGGATAAGACCAAGAACCCTGTCATCAAGATTGTTGACAAGGAGGGTAACGAGGTTAAGTCCTACAACTTGCCTGTATCGGCACACGTTGTGGTTAAGGATAACGCTAAGATTAAGGCTGGTGATATCCTCATCAAGATTCCACGTGCCGTTGGTAAGGGTGGCGGCGATATTACCGGAGGTCTGCCCCGTGTTACCGAGCTATTCGAGGCTCGTAATCCGTCGAACCCCGCTGTTGTGTCGGAGATTGACGGTGAGGTATCGTTCGGCAAGATTAAGCGTGGTAACCGCGAGATTGTCATCACCTCGAAGCAGGGCGACATCAAGCGTTACTTGGTACCCCTGTCGCGCCAGATTATCGTTCAGGAGAACGACTTCGTTAAGGCAGGCAGCCCCTTGTCTGACGGTGCAATCACCCCTTCGGATATCCTCAATATCCTTGGTCCTACCCGTGTTCAGGAGTACATCGTGAACGAGGTACAGGAGGTTTACCGTATGCAGGGTGTGAAGATTAACGACAAGCACTTTGAGGTAATCGTTCGACAGATGATGTCGAAGGTTAAGATTGAGGATCCGGGTGATACTCGCTTCTTCGAGGATCAGGTTGTCGATAAGTGGGAGTTTGCTGACGAGAATATGGAGCTTTACGACAAGGTGGTTGTTACCAATGCCGGTGACTCGACCACTCTCCAGCCCGGTCAGATTATCTCGATGCGTAAGCTGCGCGACGAGAACTCAAGCTTGAAGCGTCGTGATATGAAGCTCGTTGAGGTGCGCGATATCGTTCCTGCAACCTCAACACAGATTCTTCAGGGTATCACTCGTGCTGCCCTCCAGACCTCGAGCTTCATCTCGGCTGCATCGTTCCAGGAGACCACCAAGGTCCTCAACGAGGCTGCTATTCAGGCTAAGGTCGATCCTCTGGAGAACCTTAAGGAGAATGTTATTGTCGGTGGTGCTATCCCCGGTGGTACAGGTCTTAGAGAGTATAACTCGCTGCTTGTCAGCTCGAAGAACGTATCGCTCAGCGAGTAATCGAGGTATACTGATACTGAAAAATTGGAGTCGCCCCTCTTTATTGTTGGGCGACTCCGATTTTTTATGCCACTATTCGGACTTTTTTTTGTATATTTGTCAACCATAACCACATTGGCAGTATGAAGAGTAGAGTTTGGATTTCGATTATGATGGTGGCAACTATTGTCCTTACCCTTGTGCCACATAGGGCTGAGGCTCAGATAGATGCCAAGCTCAACTCGCTCTATGCTGTGGTTGGCGTTATCAATCCTCAGCTGGAGTTCCACCTCGCTCCTCACTCCTCGCTCTCTCTTGACTTGACCTATTCGCCGTGGAAATCGATAAATGGCAAGCACGCCCATTTCGGCATAATGCAGCCTGAGTATCGCTACTACGTAAAGCGCGAGTCGCGTGGCTTTTATGTCAGTGGTAATGTCGGTGTTATGATGTTCGACCTCACGCGCCCCTACCTTTTCAACTCTGGTAAGGTGGTCAGCTTCGAGCAGGGCTATGGCAAGGGCTTTGGTGTGATGGCGGGCTTAGGTGTGGGCTACACATACCACTTCGGCAAGCGTTGGCTCTTTGATGCCTACTTCGCTTTCGACCGTATGTGGAGCTGGTATAACGACTACGACTCTGAGGGCAGAGTCAATATGAACCCCTCGCACCAACATCCCACTTCGCATCCCGACCCCTTCAACGGCTCGGCTGAGTGGCTCCCCTCAAAAATTGGCTTTTCAATTGGCTATCGCATCATCTCGCCCAATAATTAGAGCGGAATATAGATAAGTGAGGCGGATTTTTTGTTTGATGACATTATTCTGGTAGTTTCATTTGAGAAATATTTTACCTCTGGTGTTTATATGTGAAATTGCACAATAGGAAACAAAATTCGCTTCGGACTGCTGCCTTCTTCAGATTGCTTCCACAAAAACAACTGCGTAAGCCCCTATAAAACTACTAACGGCGGCAGAAGTCGAGAGCAGTCCAAGAGGAGAGGGTGGTAGTAATGCCGTAGGCATTGTGTTGTGGCATTGTGGCTATGTGAGCTTGCACACAGATAGCAACAATGCCATAGCACGTTTTATTGCAAAACAATAACTAACACCCGCTACTCGCCGACAAGAGTGCCGAGGCGCCACAAGTCGAACTGACGACAAACCGAGAGCAGAGTCAAGTTTACTTGTCTATGCCGAGGTGCGAAGGAGGAAGAGCCGAGGACTCGGCTCAAAGGAGTTTGGAGGAGCAAAAAAAACAGCAGGGAATCTCACGATTGCCTGCTGCCTCCGGAGGATTGCTCCTCCAAACTACTAACCCAAACTTAAATAAATGAAGAAACCTCACTGCGGTTCTGCCGCAGCTGATTTGTATTTATTCAAATCTCATACCAATAACGCCTCTCGGGAGCGAAATATTGCACAAACGACGAAAAGGGTTACTCTTTTGCCCCTTTAGAACAGCGAAAGCGAAGCGGTGGAAAAAATATGACAAATAGCTGTGGTGTAAGGTGTCAGGTGTGACATTTTTTTCTACCTTTGCTTTAGGTTAGCCAACTATTTACACAATCGGTTATGTATGCTCAGTTTATAAGTTTCTGTGCCGAGTGGGGCTATTGGGGTATGGCACTTGCGGCATTTGCTGCGGGGAGCATAGTTCCCATAGGCTCGGAGATTATATTCCTTCTGCTGTGTGCCTTGGGTCTGAATCCGTGGCTGTTGATTCTCTCTGCTACGGCGGGCAATACGCTGGGCGGTATGACCTGCTATTGGATAGGTATGCTCGGCAGGCGGGAGTGGATTGAGCGATGGATAGGTGTGTCAGATAAGAAGCTCGAGCGTGCCAATAGGTTTATCGAGGGGCGTGGAGCGTGGATGGGTTTCTTCGCATTTGTACCTTATATTGGCGAGGCTATAATCGTGCTGCTTGGAATTATGCGCTCCAATCAACTGATAACAGCTGTCTCGATGACCATCGGCAAGGCACTCAGATACTACGTCTTGTATCTGATATTCAAGGGGGTGATTAACATATAGAATGGCAGTCCATTCAGGACTACGGAGATGTTTGGCGTCAGAGTTCTATGGCAAGTCTGACCCCGCCCCACATATTGACTTTTAGCTCTCGGTTGAGTATTACTTCGCCCTCTTTCCACACCTTAAGCTTTGCTTTGCAGCTGTCGCTTTGCACATGTTCCTTGTCCTCGGGCAGGGCGTGGGGGATGATGTTTATGTGTAGCGAGAGTTTACCCTCAGCCTCACATTCGACCTTGGTTGTGTGTCGCTTGCCACCACCTCTTGCAGGGGCTTGCTCTAACAAGGGCTTTGGTGCGGAGTCGATTACGGAAGCGAAACTTTGCTGCCTGCCATTGGCGTCAAGTCCCGTTGCACTGATGGCGATATCCACTCTCCACCACTCCCTATCGTGACTCTCCAACTCTACTTTATAATGCTTCATCATACCCCGATTTTAGAACGCTCAATTTTCATACAAAGATAGCAAAAATCAACTAAATAACTAAAAAACTTTGAGATTAAGCGAAAAATTCATACCTTTGCGAACTAATTGTGCGGAAAGCTACGTGGAAAAGAACTTTACCATAGCGTTCAAAGCTCTTAAGCCGGGTGTCTATACCTATGATTTTAAGGTGGATAGCTCGCTTTTTGAGCAGATGGAGAGTCCCGAGATTATGTCGGGCGATTGCCTTGTGCGCGTTGAGCTGCGCCGCTTGGAGGCTATGCTCGATTTGGCGGTCGAGGTGTTAGGCGAGGTGGTTGTCGAGTGTGACAGGTGTCTTGCCCCCTGCCCCGTAAAGATTGCCTACGAGGATAATCTGGTGGTTAAGTTCTCGGAGCAGGAACAGGAGTTCGATGGCGAGATTATGTGGCTCAACCCTTCGGACGACGAGCTTGACCTCACACAATATATTTATGAGAGCATCGTTCTTTCGTTGCCCTACCAGAGAGTACACCCCGACGGAGAGTGCGATCCCGATATGATGGCCCGCTTTAAGATTGTGACTCAGAGCGAGTTTCAGGCTATCGAGGAGCAGGCTGAGGCAAATGAGGAGCCCTCGACCATATCGCAGGGCGACCGTCAAAAGCTCGAGGCGCTGAAAGCTAAGCTCGAAGGCGAGAAGTAGCGAACGGAGAGAGTAAACGGTGGGAGTAAAAAGAAAGAGCGATTTAGAGAAATAAAAGGTAATACAATTATAATTAAGAAAACGTTAAACTTAAAAAACAAATAGAAAATGGCACATCCTAAACACAAAGTGTCGTCGACTCGTCGCGACAAGAGAAGAACTCACTACAAAGCCGTTGTTCCTACGGTAGTAGCTTGCTCGAACTGTGGTGCATCGGTACTCTATCACCGTGTATGCCCCGAGTGTGGTTTCTATCGTGGCAAGTTGGCTATCGAGAAGAAGGTTGCTGAGTAAATTCTCGCCCCTTAGTTGCACGAGCGTTCAAGACGCTTGTGCAACATTTTTTTATTTTAACAATGGTAGTGCCTGCGCTTTCGATGAGGTGTTAGGCACGTTGAGCCATAATTTTAACTAACCAACCCAAGAGTATGTTGAAGATTGGTGTAGATGCAATGGGAGGCGATTATGCTCCCGAGGCAGCGGTGAAGGGAGCTGTGATGGCGTTGGACCGTGTGGGTTCCGATACGCGTATAGTCCTCTTTGGCGACAAGGAGAGAATCCTTGAAATTTTAGCTCAGGAGAACTGCCCCGCAGAGCGTTTTGATATAGTCGCTACCACTGAGGTAATCGAGATGGGCGACCATCCGGCAAAGGCTTTCCAGCAGAAAGCAAATTCGAGTATCACCGTAGGTTTTGGCTACCTTGCAAAGGGGCTGATTGACGGTTTTGCTTCTGCCGGCAGTACGGGTGCCATGATGGTAGGTTCGATGTATGCTGTAAAGCCTATTGAGGGTGTTATCCGCCCCACCATATCTTCGGCGATTCCAACAGTAGCAGGTCGTCCCAGTTTGTTGCTCGACGTAGGCCTTAATGTTGACTGCAAGCCCGAGGTGCTGGTTCAGTATGGTCTTATAGGTTCGATTTACGCTGAGGCTGTACTCGGAATCCAGAACCCCAGAGTAGCGGTACTAAACATTGGTGAAGAGGAGGCTAAGGGTAATGCTCAGGCAAAGGCTACCTATGAGATGATGAAGGCTGATGGCAGATTCAACTTCGTGGGTAATGTTGAGGGTTCGCACATATTCTCGGGCAAGATAGCCGATGTTATCGTTTGTGACGGTTTTGTCGGAAATACAGTATTGAAGATGGCGGAAGGTCTGTTCCGCATCAATAGAGCGTTGGGTATCGAACATAAGTTTTGGGGAGCTATGAACTACGAGAATGTGGGTGGTACGCCCGTGCTTGGCGTAAATGCCCCCGTAGTTATTGGTCACGGCGGCTCGACACCTCTTGCTATCAGCAGTATGATTTGTACTACCGAGCAGGTGGCTAAGGCCGACTTTACTTCGCGTCTCAGAAGCGCATTCGAGAATTAAAATTAGAGTTAATGATGAAAATAACAGCTGCAATTACCGGTGTAGGTCAGTGGTTTCCCGACTATCTGCTCACCAACGAAGAGTTGAGCCGTATGGTTGATACTACGGATGAGTGGATTATGACTCGTATCGGTATCAGAACTCGTCATATCCTTAAGGGTGAGGGGCTTGGCACCTCGTATATGGGCGCACGAGCTATCAAAAATCTTCTCGATAAGACTAAGGTCAACCCTATGGATATCGACTTGGTAATCTGTGCAACGGTTACGCCTGATATGTTTTTTCCCTCGACGGCGAATATTATCGCCGATCAGGTGGGTTGCAAGAATGCTTTTGCATATGATGTTTCTGCTGCTTGTAGTGGATTCATCTTTGCCCTCACCACAGGAGCGCAATTTATCGAGAGTGGCTTCTGTAAGAAGGTTATCGTAGTGGGTGCCGACAAGATGTCGTCGATTGTTGACTACAACGACCGTAACACCTGCCCCATTTTTGGTGATGGCGCAGCAGCGGTACTGCTCGAGCCTAACAAGGATGGTTTCGGTATCAAGGATGCTATCCTTCACTCTGACGGTTCGGGCGAGATTCACCTCCACATGAAGGCGGGTGGTTCGCGTTATCCCGCGTCGAAGGAGACCCTTGAGAAGAATTGGCACACCATCACTCAAGATGGTCAGGCGGTATTCAAGCACGCCGTATCGAGTATGGCAGACGTATCGGTCGAGATGATGGAGCGTCACCACCTCAAGGCCGAGGATATTCGCTATCTGGTACCTCATCAGGCAAACCTCAGAATTATCGATGCCACGGCTCGTCGTATGGGTATCGGTCGCGAGAAGTGTATGATAAACATCGACCGCAACGGTAACACCACAGCCGCAACAATTCCTTCGTGTCTTTGCGACTATGAGAATGCTTTGCGCAAGGGCGATAACCTTATCCTTGCTTCATTTGGCGGTGGCTTCACTTGGGGTGCCGTTTATGTGAAGTGGGCATATGATGGGGATGAGGTAGAAGACTAATTTTTTCGATTTGTATGCGGTAAATTCCGCACTGCCTTGCTTGCCGAGAATGGGAAATATGTTAAATATGTCCCATCCTCGGCAATCTTTGTTAGCACGTAATTTCCTCGCCTAAAATCAAAAAATGCACTTCGCTTTTATGGGGCATATAAAAAATACAACACTCTGTGTGATAAATTCATAACATCCTTTAACAAAAGAAGCTGTCTAACAAGGTGATTTCAGCGTTAAGTTCCTTTTGGTTGCTTCGCCATAGCATAGTGAGTAAACTCCCTCTGCCTATAGCTTAATCGCAACCTTACGCTCGCCCTCAAATGCTCATTTACGCTTGAGTAAACTCCGCTTTTTCGGGCTTCGCAAGCCTTAAAATCTCTCTTGTTATACAACTTCTGACAAAAATGGACCTGCCTAAAAACTTATTAGACAGGTCCTTCTTGTTGCAATGTACAATCTTTCCGCACCGCCTAATCGAGTGCGCCGACAACGATTGTTGCCAGATCTTGGCGGTCGAGGTACTTATGTGCCAATTCGCGCACTCGCTCGGGAGTTATTGACCTAATCTCCATAAGTGTCTGGTTTGTTGACTCCTCACCGCGTCCCGACAATATATTTTCGATGGCCACATCGGCGATTCCGAAAGGTCCGTCGAGGATTCGCATCATCTCACCTGTGAGGATATTCTTTGCCAGCTCCAGCTCTTCCCTGCTCACGAGTTCGTGGCGCAGGCGTTCAATCTCCTTGAAAATCTCGCTCAGAGCATCTTCGCTGACCTCTTTGCCAACCTGTGTGGCGATGGCGAAGTAGCCCTCATACTCGAAATTCACAACCGTTGCCATCACACCATAGG
>CAZFQU010000078.1:0-8440 GCA_964521245.1 uncultured Alistipes sp.
CAGGTTGCATTGCTTGCCGAAGAAGTCCTGAGTGTAGTCGATACCGCCCTCCTCGTTCTTGGGAACGTTGTTAAGGTCCATTGTCGTCACGGTGAACATAGCACCTGCACCCTCACAATCCGAACCGGTGATAATCGGGGTGTGGAAGTAGTAGAAACCGTGGTTGTGGAAGTACTCGTGGATGGCAAAAGCCATGGCGTGGCGAATACGCAACACAGCACCAAAGGTGTTGGTACGGGGTCTGAGGTATGCTATCTCGCGCAGGAACTCCAACGAGTGACCCTTCTTCTGCAAGGGGTAGGTCTCGGGGTCGGCTGTGCCATAAATCTCAATCTTCTCTGCCTGAACCTCTACGCCCTGACCTGCGCCCTGCGAAGCTACGAGCTTACCGTCAACGCGGATACAAGCACCCGTAGTGATGGGCTTAAGCTGCTCGGCATCAATCTTTTGCAGGTCAACAACAATCTGAATGTTCTGAACACACGAACCGTCGTTCAGTGCGATGAATGCTACATTTTTGTTGCCGCGCTTGGTGCGCACCCAACCCTTCACCACAACGTCGCAGTCAACCTCTTTTGAGGCGAGCAACTCTACAATTCGTAATTTTTTCATTATCTATATACTATTTACATTTTGTTCTCAACGAAAATAATCAACGTGCAAAGTTAATCAAAAGAGGTGATTATGCCAAACATCTCTTTAGTTTTTTGGGCACAACATCCCGAGAGGTTGCATCCCGAGAGCGATTTTAGGGAGTGAGGCTCCTAAAATCACTCTTGTCTAACAACTTCCAAACAAAGTGGTGGGGAGTTTCCCCATCGTTTTGCGAAGGGGCAAAAGCTCTACGAGCCATAGCCCCAAGCCACACAGACTATCTATTTTGCGATAGCCTCTTTCAGCTCTATGCCCAGCGCATTGCATATGATGCACAGAGTCTTGAGTGTGATGTTGGTTTTTCCTGCCTCAATTCTGCTCAGGTTCGAACGTTCGATGTTACATCGGTAGGCAAGCTCTTGAACAGTTAATTTTTTCTCTAACCTTATACGCTTTACATTGTGACAGATACGCGCAATCTCGTTTTGAATTTCAATCATTTCGAAAAATTTTTAATGGAAAATTTTGATATGCAAAGTTTTGTATATATCTTTGTGTTGCGCGTATCACGAATGATACCAGGATGGTTTTACTTAAATTTTTTCGCAAACCGCTTAATAAACACGCAGTTATGGGTGTTGCTTTAACTGACTAAACATTGTCGTTTTGTCAGTCGAAACAAATCCGGGTCGGGCAAAAAGTTTGGTTTATGTTGCTTTTTTTAGGCATTGCCGACGTGACAGTGTGAAATTTTTTTTTCGTTTTGAAGAATAAAGTAAGTCGGCAGATTTTACTTTTTTATATAGTTTTTTCTTTTTTTGATAATTAATGGGGCTTTTTCCTGCCGACTATCGCTCAGGCGCAGTGATGCGTCTGAGCTTCTTTTTGCTTTGTGGATTCACAATAATAATTTATCTTTGCAGAAAAGATTTCAAGAATGATGATTCGCACACTTTTGTTGCTTCTGCTCATTATGCTCTGCCCTTCGGTTTTTTCGCAGAGCCATACTCCCACCGAGGTTTTTCGTGCGGAGGGTATTCCCTATGCTAATCGTCACGATGCAAAGGTTGGTGGCGACCTTTCGCTCAGCGACCAATACATAGCCTTCAACCCCGAGCTTGAGGGCGTGACAGACTCGGGCGATATTGTGCTGAGCCAGCGCACGGAAATACCCTATGTGTGGACCGACGGATTGGTTATGGTCCACCTCGAGAGTGTAGGGCAGCCCCACTCCTTCTGGGTCAATGGCAAGCAGGTGCTATATACCGAGGATGGCTTTTCGCCTGCCGAGTATGACATAACTTCCTATATTCGTCAGGGGGTGAACGATTTTAAGATTGTTTTGTGCGAGGGCAAGCTCTCTTATACCCAGAAGGGACTGAGTCTGTATGGAGTGCGTTTTGCGGGTAGCTATCTCTTCTCGCAGCAGCGTCGCTCGATAGCCGACTACTCTGTGCGCCTTGTTCCCGATTCGCTTCGTCGATTTGGTGTTTTGGAGCTTGATATTGTTGTGCGCAACGCCTTCAATTATGAGGAGCAGGTCAACCCCGCCTACGACATCTACTCGCCCGATGGCAAGCTCAGAGACTATACCGACCGTCCGGTGCAGGTTCAGGGTCGCTCACAAGATACCATAAGGCTCAATCCCTTTATCTACCACACCAACGAGCAGAAGTGGGGCGAGGGCAAAGCTCCGCTCTATGATGTTATGCTCTTCACCAAGCGCGATGGTAAGATGTGGGAGTATATGCCTCTTAAGGTCGGATTTTCGGATATCAGCTATAAGGATGGCAAGTGGCAAAGTTTTGGCAAAGAGCTTGAGCTTAAGCCCACACCTTGCAATGCGCGAAAAGATAGGGCGACAACCAAAGCCGATATGCTCTCGTTGCGCAAGCAGGGTTTTAATACCTTGCTACCGAGCTATCCTCAGCCCTCGTGGTATTATGAGCTTGCCGACGAGTTGGGTCTTTATGTTATCGACTGTGCTGCTATCTCGGCTCCCGATGAGCGTGATAACCGTAAGGTGGGCGGAACGCCTGCCAACGACCCCGAGCTTGTGGATGAATTTGTCTCGCGTGTCAGGCGAATGTACTATCGCTCGCGCAACCATAGCTCGGTCATAGGTTTCTCGTTGGGCAATCCTTCGGGCAACGGTTATGCCATGTACAAGGCGTATGAGTGGTTTAAGAGTCTGAACGAGGAGCGACCCATATTCTACGAGGATGCTCGTGGCGAGTGGAATAGTGACTAACCAAATCAAGTGAGATGAATATCGAGCTTATAGTAATAGGTAAGACCGACTCGAAAGAGGTGGCTTCGCTTGTCGAGATGTATGGCAAGCGAGTCAACCACTATTGTAAATTCTCCATCACGACCCTGCCCGATGTGAAGAATACCAAGAGTCTGAGTGTCAAGCAGCAACGCACGATGGAGGGCGAGGCTATCTTGCGACAGATTGACGAGAGCGATTATGTGGTGTTGCTCGACGAGCGAGGTGTGCAGATGCGCTCGTTGGAGTTTGCCGATTGGCTGCGTAAGCGTATGGTCAGCGGTTTGCGCCGTTTGGTGTTGGTCATTGGAGGACCCTATGGTTTTTCTGACGAGGTTTATGCCCGCTCCAACCAGAAACTCTCGCTCTCGCTGATGACCTTCTCTCACCAAATCGTCAGAGCCATATTTGCCGAGCAGATATATCGTGCCTTCACTATTCTCAATAACGAACCCTACCACCACGAATAAGGTATGAAACAGACCCCTCGATTTGCCGTTGTCAGCCCCAACACTCTCCTCTGCTTGGGTATGAAGAGCCTGCTTGAGAGCATCATCCCCGAGGTTGAGGTTGTAATCTCGAACAGTGTCGAGCGGATAGCCCATCAGGAGTTTATCTTCCATTACTTCATCACTGCCGATGCAGCTGCTCAAGGCGGCGATTTCCTTACCGGCATACGGCGTCGTACGATTATCTTGGTCGATGCTGCTCATCCCTCGCCCGTCGAGGGCTTTCGTACTATCAACATCGACCAACCCGAGCAGGCGATACGTTGCCAGATAATGTTGATGCAGAGCCAAGGTCACTCGCACCTTCAGCCTGCCGACCAGCCCCTCAAGCCCCCGCTCACTCCCCGCGAGCGTGAGGTTTTGGTGCTTTTGGTCAAGGGACTTATCAATAAGGAGATAGCCCATCGGCTCAATGTCAGCCTCACGACAGTCATCTCGCACCGCCGCAATATAGTAGAGAAGCTGGGTATGCGCTCGCTCTCTTCACTTACGGTTTATGCCATATCTAAGGGTCTGATTAGCCCCTTGGATATACTCACTTAACCCCCCCCCTGCCCCGATATCTTAGCCCCTTGGAGTGGCTTCTCCCCACCTGAAACAGAGAAATTAAAAAAAATAAAAAAATCTTTTATTGCCCCCAAAATTCAGGATAAGTGAGTTTGGGGGCTTCTTGGTGCGTTTTACCACCCTGTTTTCTCTCCAATCGGTTATGGCCGATTCTGCCACAGAAATAAAACTTTGTCGAGGAGTTCACTCTGCGTTAAAGTGTTGTATCTCTTTATGAAATGTGAGTTGAATTTTGTTCTGATTGACCTGTGTTTCAGATGGCAAAATCAACTATTTTATACTTCTAAGTTTTCTGTTTAGTAGATAAAATGGGTCGTATATTAGTTGAAAAAGGTAGCTAATCTGACCCGCAAAAATAAAAAATAGACTAAAATCTATGCAAAATAGTAATATAAACTCTTGAAAACAGTCTATTTTTGTGGCTAATGGTTTTGAAATTCATTGCAAATTATTTACCTTTGTTACGAACCCTAATATGCGTGGAAAACATAGTTTTAATGTTGTTACTCGTTTTTAGGGGGGTAAATTATTGAACTTAATTTATACTCGAGTCAAATCGCCCGTCAAGCAATAAATTAAGCAACCTTAAGGTTTCCGACAATGAAACGAAAACTATATCTCACATTGCTCCTTGGTCTGCTTTTCTCGCCTTTGGCAAAGGCTCAGGAGTTTGCCATCAAGAGCAACCTGCTCTATGATGCCACAGCCACCGTCAATCTCGGTGTTGAGTTTGGTTTGGCTCCCAAGTGGAGTCTCGACCTGAGTGGCAATTTCAACTCGTGGCAGATAAAAGAGTCCAGCACTTGGAAACATTGGATGGTGCAGCCCGAGGCGCGCTATTGGTTTTGCGACCGCTTTTCGCGCTCGTTTTTGGGCTTTCATGCCTTAGCCGGTCAGTTCAACTTCGGCGGGATAGACAATGGCATAAACTTCTTGGGCAGCGACCTCTCACGCCTTAGCGACAACCGCTATCAGGGTAATGCCTATGGTGTGGGTGTGGCTTATGGCTATGCTGTGATTTTGGGTAAACATTGGAATTTGGAGTTCGAGGTTGGTGTGGGCTATATCTATGCTGACTTCGAAAGATTCGAGTGCGCGGGATGTGGCAGAAGAGTAAGCGAGGGTAATCACCACTACTTCGGACCCACCAAGGCGGCAATCAATTTGGTCTATCTCTTTTAACCTTTGTCAGCTATGAAGAGAACACTTCTAATTTTGGCAGCTACACTCTGCTGCTTTGTGGCCTTGGCTCAGAGTTCCGAAACACTCAAGGGCGTCAAGGTCGAAAATCTGCTTATGGAGCGCGTAGGCGACTTCATAAATATCGATATGGAGCTTGATATCTCCTCGCTCGATGTGCGTACAACACAAGTGGCAGTACTCACTCCGTGGATAATCAAGGGTGGCGATTCGCTTTCGCTACGCTCGGTGGGCGTTTATGGTCGCAACCGCTACCTCTACTACCAGCGCAATGCCGACATTATGCCCACCAATCCCGACGATATGCTCTACCGCGAGAGCAAGATGCCCTCGAAAGTCAAGTATCATAGCTCGGTCCACTTCGAGGAGTGGATGGACGGTTGCCGACTTGCCATCTGCCGTTCCGACTACGGCTGTTGTCGCAAGCCTCTTGGCGAGGAGGCAGATGTGCTTGTGCATAAATTCCCCCTCGACCCCTACATCCCCGAGCTCATATACCTGCGTCCCGAGGCAGAGAGCGTCAAGAGTCGCGAGCTTAGTGGTTCGGCATTTATCGACTTCCCGGTCAGCCGGACAGAAATCTATCCCGACTATCGCAATAACCCTCGCGAGTTGGGTAAGATTATAGCAACCATCGACTCGGTCAAGAGCGATAGCGATGTGACCATCACCTCACTTTCGATTAAGGGCTACGCCTCACCCGAAAGCCCCTATGAGAACAATACACGTCTGGCTAAGGGCAGAACAGAGGCTCTGAAAAACTATGTCGAGCAGATGTACCACTTCGGTCCGGGCTTCATCAAGACCGACTACGAACCCGAGGATTGGGTGGGTCTTGAGCGATATGTTGAGGCTTCGACTGCTCTGGGGCATAAAGCTGAGATTTTGGCTGCCATACGTTCCGACCGCGAACCAGACAACAAGGAGTGGTTCATAAAGAGCCGTTGGAAGGCAGACTATAAATATCTGTTGGAGAATTGCTATCCGGCACTTCGCCACTCGGACTATAAGGTCGAATATACCATTCGCCATTACAGCCAGCCCGAGGAGATTGAGCGAATTATGCACACTGCACCCCAGAAACTATCGCTCGAGGAGTTCTATGTTTTGGCTCAGACCTATGAGCCGGGCAGCGAGGAGCTTAACGAGCTTTTCGAGATAGCCGTCAGAATGTATCCCCACGACCCTGTGGCAAACCTCAATGCCGCCAACTCGGCAATAATCAAGGGCGACTACTTTCGTGCGCTCAAGTATTTGGAACGCGCAGGCGACTGCCCCGAGGCTATTTATGCGCGTGGTGCGATGTATCTCTTGCAGGAGGATTACGATGCGGCTCGCCCCTATCTGGAGCAGGCAGCCGAGTTGGGTCTGGAGCAGGCTCGTCAGAGTCTCGAAGGTATGCACGACCACTGGAAAATATCACTCAGCAACTTGAAGTAAAAGAGAAGTTAAGTGTTAACAAAATAATCAAAAACAAACAAACCAATTCAAAAAACAAAAACGTATGAAAAAGTATCTATTTTTGGCGTTGGCTGTAATGGTATTTGCAGCCTGCTCAAAGAGTGACGACCAGACCGTTAATGGTCCTGTTGTCGGTGATGTTGAGAAATCTTACATTGCCGTATCGCTTCAGGCTGCGGGCGAGACCCGTGCCGATGACGGTGTTTATGCTGAGGGTACTGCCGAGGAGCGTGCCGTTAAGCAGGCTTACTTCTTCTTCTTCGACGCCGAGGGCAACGCCTTCCCCGTCAACTCTTCGATTGCTGAGGGTACTCAGACCGGTGCTAAGAACTATGTGACCGTAGCTTCGCTTACGGATAATGGTCAGGCGATGGATAACGTTTCCGACATTAAGAATGCAGTCTTGGTTATCAACCGTTACAAGGGTAATTTCCCCGCAAAGTTGGTGGCTGTTCTGAACTGGACTCCCGCTCAGGATACCTACTCGCTGAGCGAGTTGGCAAACACTCTCGTTGGTGCGACCAACTCATTCGATGGCACTGCCTATTTTGTGATGAGCAACTCGGTCTATATGAATGGTGCGAGCGTAGCTGTCAATGCAAACGATATCGTGATGGCAAACATCTGCGAGAGTGCTGACGATGCGTTGGCTGCTCCCATTACTGTCTATGTTGAGCGCGTAGCTGCTAAGATTACCACCACTTTGGCGGGTGCTACCGATAGCTGCTATAACACCGGTACTCAGATTGGTGGTAAGGATGTTTATGTTAAGGTTCTGGGCTGGGATGTAACCAACACCAAGGCTGACTCCTATATGCTCAAGCACATCAACACTTCGTGGGAGAACGACGCTCTGGGCTTTACTTGGAACGACCCCACTTGGTATCGCTCCTATTGGGCTGATAGCAACAACTCGGCTCCTCTCTCCTCGACCTTCTCGTATGATGAGATTGCAAATGCTGTTGGTGCAAATATCTACTGTGGCGAGAATGTAACTTCGACTGCCGCCGATCGTACCAAGATGGTCATCAAGGCTCAGCTTCAGGATGAAGATGGCAATGCTTTCGATATCTCGAAGTGGTATGGTAACGACTTTGCAAGCGAGGCTGATATGCGTATTGCAGTGGCTAACACCCTGCGTTACGACCTTATGCTCTCGTCGGTTGAGGGTACTACCACCACCTACACCTCGATTAAGCCCGAGCAGATTAAGTGTGTTGCCGGCTCTGCTAACGCTGAGGCTTATGAGGTGACCTTTGCTCTTGCCGACGGCGTAGCAACCACCGGTTGGTATAAATATAACTCGGCTACCGGTACTTATGGCGAGGTTGATGCTGCTGCTGTTTTGGCGGCTGTTCAGCCTGCAATCGTCTATAAGGGTGGTCAGAGCTACTACCACCTCGATATCCGTCACCTCGCAGCTAAGGATTCGGGCAAGGATGGTGAGTTTGGTATCGTTCGTAACCACGTTTATCAGGTTAACATCACCGGCATCTCGGGTCTTGGTACTCCCGTTTACGAGGGCAACCAGCAGATTGAGGAGGTAGAGACCCCCACTGAGACCGAGTCGTTCGTAGCATCGGAGATTCGTATCCTCTCGTGGAGAGTTGTTGCTCAGGATGTTGTTCTTCAGTAGTCTAACCATTTAATTTGACTAAGAGCGGGTCCGTTTTGCCGGACCTTGAGAGCCACTTCGGACCCGCTCTCTTTTTTACCCAATAAGACCTTGGATGCAGGTCGAAAGAGAGCATCCGCTAACGAAGCTGTCTAACAAGGTGATTCTAAAGTTAAGTTTCTTTTGGTTGCTTCGCCATAGCATAGCGAGTAAACACCCTCTGCC
>CAZFQU010000079.1:0-8304 GCA_964521245.1 uncultured Alistipes sp.
ACCCTTCTTTACGCAACACATTTGTTGCACTTCGTGTGAATAAATCATAGTTTTAGTTTTGTTTTTATGTGTGTATCACTAACTTTTTTCCTAACACGCGACAAAGATACACAAAATCGTTTGAATTGCCGAATTTTTTGTGTAACTTTGTTACATAAGATTCTACTTATATATGGTAAAAAGCACTAAATCTCTTGCCCTATGAAGAAATTATTAGCACTTTTCTTTCTATTTTCTCTCTCTTCGCTTTCGGCAGGTGCGCAGTCGTGGCTCGATGCGTTGAAGGGTGTGGCTACTACGGTGACCGACGAACTGACCGGTGGAAAGCTCACCGAGGCTGCTATTGTCGGCACGTGGAACTACTCATCGCCCGGTGTGCGTATGGGCTCGAGCGATATGCTCTCCAACGTAGCAGGTTCGGCAGCCGAGTCGGTGGTCGAATCCAAGCTCTCGACCTACTACGAAAAGATTGGTATTGCCTCCGGTGTGTGCGCCATAACCCTAACTGACGATGATAAGTTTTCACTCACGTTGAAGGATAAGTGTATCGAAGGTACCTACACCTATGAGGCTCAGAGCCACCACATCTCTCTCTTGGTTGGCAAACTCAATATCACGGTCGGAGGCTATGCCTATATCGATGGAGAGAACCTCGACCTGCTGTTCAAGGTCGATAAACTTGTCAGCTTCATAACAGCAATCGGCTCGAAGATTGACAAACTTCGTACCATAACAGCAGCTTTGGAAAATTATGATCAGGTGATGCTTGGATTTAAGTTTGAGCGCAAATAGATAAAATAGTGGTAATGATGTCAAAATAGTAAGAGAGGGTATCCGTGCGTACGACACCCTCTCTTTTGCTATTTGGCAGGCGAGTTTACTCCTCGTCCGACTCCTTCATATTGTGATATACGTTCACTACGTCGTCGTCCTCCTCCAGACGCTCAACGAGCTTCTCTATATCGGCTCTTGCCTCGGCATCAAGCTCCTTGTAGTCGGTGGGAATGCGTGCGCCCTCACCCGATACAATCTCGTAGCCCTTGTCGTCGAGCCACTTCTGGATAGCACCAAACGACTCGTAGGGAGCCTCAACCGAGATTGCGGTCTCATCCTCGGGTGCGAACTCGTCAACACCGAGGTCAATCATCTCAAGCTCCAACTCCTCGCGGTCAATGTCGGCAGGAGCGTTGAACTTGAAGATACACTTATGCTCGAACATAAATGCCACGCTACCCGAGTTGCCGAGCGTACCACCACAGCGGCTGAAGTGCATACGGATATTGGCTACCGTACGGTTTGTGTTGTCGGTTGCGGTCTCCACCAAGAAGGCGATACCGTGTGCGCCGTAGCCTTCGTAAACCACCTCCTTGTAGTCGGTAGTATCCTTCGAAGTTGCACGTTTGATTGCGCGTTCAACATTCTCCTTAGGCATATTCTCAGCCTTAGCATTCTGCATCAAGATACGCAGACGGGTATTTGCCGAGGGGTCGGGACCACCTGCTTTAACGGCGATTTCAATCTCCTTACCAATCTTGGTAAATGTGCGCGCCATATTACCCCAGCGCTTCAGTTTTCTGGCTTTACGATACTCAAAAGCTCTTCCCATAGTGTATTATTATTTTTAGCTATTATCTTTCTAACCCGCAAAGGTAAGAAAAAGTTGATAGAGCGCAAAACATAAAGCCGATAAAATTGTCGAGGTGTTGAATATTTGAGCGAAAAAAATTATCTTTGCAAATCGGACATCTAATTTTTGAGCAATGAGCAGAGAACGACTTATATTTTTGACTAACGACGATTCCTACTCTTCGAAGGGTATGAAGGCACTGATTTCGCTTGCACGTAAATTTGGCAGGGTAGTGGTTGTTGCTCCCGAAGAGCCGCAGAGTGGAATGAGTCAGGCATTCACGATGTCTCGCCCGCTCTTTCTGCGCGAAGTGCAGCAGCAGGAGGGACTGACAGTATATGCTTTTTCCGGAACTCCCGTAGATTGTGTGAAGATGGCATTCGACCATCTGTTGGACGATAGGCGTGTGGATTTGGTCATTTCGGGAATAAATCACGGCTCTAATTCGGCAACCAACATCCTCTATTCGGGAACTATGGGTGCAGCCATCGAGGGAAGTTTCTATGGCTGTCCGTCGATAGGAATTTCGGTCGATGACCACTCGCCCGATGCGGATTTCGAGGGGGCATTAAAATATGGTGAGCAAATCATCAGAGCCATTTTGGAGGGCGAGGTTCAGACTCCTCTCTGTCTGAATATTAACCTGCCTGCCATTCCCGCTTCCGAAATCAAGGGTATTAGGGTGTGTCGTCAGACCAAGGGCTATTGGCGCGAGAAGTTTGTCTGCCATACCGACCCCAGAGGCAGAGATTACTATTGGCTCACGGGCGAGTTTATCAACTCAGAGCCTGAGGCTGAGGATACCGACGAGTGGGCCATGAAGAATGGCTATGTGGCAGTGGTGCCTGTTCAGGTCGATATGACCGACTATGGCAGACTCTCCCAGATGGAATCGCTACTAAAGTGTTAAACCTAAATTTGTTATGCAGCTTACCCAGTATCACGAGTTGTGGAGCCTTGTGCTGAAGGTGTTGCTTGTCTTGGCAATCATCTTCCAGCTTTTGGCATCGACCTACGCTGTGCGATTGGTAAAGACCACACGTTACAACTCGATATGGATTCTCTTTATCGTGGGATTTTATATCCTCTCGGGCGAGCGTATCCTCCAATTCATCTGGCTTAGCACCGACACCTTCCCTATGGAGGTGGCGATATGGTTTGGAGTTGTTGTGTCGATAGCTCTCTCCATAGCTGTTATGTATGCCCACAAACTCTTCCAATATATATCGCGTATGGATCGCCACCGCCAGCTAATCAACAAGCGAATATTGACGGCGGCGTTGCGTGCCGAGGAGAAGTCGCGACTACACTTCTCGAAAGAGTTGCACGACGGACTCGGACCTTTGCTCTCATCTGCAAAGATGTCTCTATCGGCAATTCCGCGCGATAAACTCGATGCAAAACAACGCCTTTTGGTCGATAATACGGCACTTGTAATCAACGAGGCTATTCGCTCTGTGAGAGAGATATCGAACAATATGTCGCCACATATATTGATGAATTTCGGACTGAATAGAGGTGTTCGCAACTTTATAGATAAATGTCCGTCATTGCCCGAAGTCAACATCGATTTTCGAACCAATATAGGTGACGAGCGATTTGATGCCGACACCGAACTTATTCTCTATCGTGTGATTTGTGAGTTGATAAACAACTCGCTCAAGCACTCCGATTGTAAGAACATAGTGTTGAGACTCTTTTGGGATTATTCCGCTATCGAGATTTCGTACACAGACGACGGCAAGGGCTTTGATGTTGAGAGCCTGCGCGATTGCGGTATGGGACTCTCGAACATGGAGTCCAGAATACACTCTCTTGGTGGTGATATAGATATAGTGAGTGGCGCGGGTGAGGGTATGAGTGCCAATATTACCGTTAAACTCGATGATACATATAAAACAAATTTATAGGAAATGAAACCTCGTATAGTTTTGGTCGATGACCACGCCCTGTTTCGCAATGGACTCAGAGGGCTTTTGGAGAGCGTAGGCGACTGTGAGGTGGTGGTCGAGGCTGCATCGGGCGAGGAATTTCTCTCCCTCCTGCCCGATTTGGAGTGCGATGTAGTATTTATGGATATCTCGATGCCCGGAATTAACGGTACCGAGACCACGCGACGCGCCTTGCAATTAAGACCCGACTTGAGGGTGGTGACCCTCTCGATGTTTGGTGACGAACACTACTATTCGGCGATGATTGAAGCAGGGGCATGCGGCTTCCTACTCAAAGATTCTGCCTTGGACGAGGTGTTGGAGGCTATACATACGGTCATGGAGGGAGGCACCTTCTTTGCCGAGGCTCTGCTCGATACCATCTCTTCGCGCATACGCAACATACTCGAGTGTGAGGATGCTCTCTCGACACGCGAACAAGAGGTGTTGGTTGCAGTGTGTCAGGGCCTGTCGAATCAGGAGATTGCCGACACGCTCTTTATCTCGAAACGTACGGTCGATAAGCATCGTGCCAATATCTTGGAAAAGACCGGCTGTAAGAATACTGCAAATTTGGTCGTCTATGCCATAAAGCACCACCTTATAGACCTTTAGAACCGTCTCAAAAGACTCTGCTCCGACCCACATTGTGGGCAGAACAACTCCTCGAGGCTATCATCGCTAATGTAGCCACACCTCGAACACACCACATATCGGGGCGAATAGCCATACTCCAACAACCGAGAGTAGATAAGGTATCGGTCCAATGTCGAGAAGTCTCGTATGGCAATCCTCTTAAGATAGCGATTACCTCCACCCCCAAAGCGTTCTGCGGCGTAGTTTGCCCACCGAGAATGTTGTCGCGCAAGCTCCTCTCCGCCAAAGAGCTCATCGCCTCGAAAGACTACCCTTGGCGGAGGAATGTACCCTCTGCCAAAGACTCTCAACGCCTCGGCATACTGAATCTCGATGCAGGCTGTGGCGTATGACGCGGCTCTCAGAAGTCTCTCCCTATCGGAGCCTCGCAACTCTCCTTCTGCCTCCGCTCCGTACGCCATCCTCCGACAGAGAGCCTTTGTGGCTCCCCGCTCGGCTAATTCCATCAACAACTCTTGCTCCTTGAGCGGGCGTTGCTCCCCACACGAGAGTAGTGTGAAAAGAGCGATAAAGAGTGCCGAAAACCTTCTTCTCAGACCAACCATTACCCCTAATAGATTGCTTATGGAGAGAATGTTTGCAAAAAATGGTCCGAAAAATTTGCAGTCTGCATTAAGTTTACTATATTTGTCCGATGAATGGTGTAAAGACCATTGTTCGGAGTTGAAAATAATTTAAGAGACAATTTGTAATACTATGAAAAAGTTTTTTAACCTTTTTATGGCGGCATTGGTAGCCGTTTCGTTGAGTAGCTGCGGTGGTGGTGATGATCCCGTTCCCGGTCCCGGTCCCGAGACCCCCCTTGATGTTACTGTTGAGAATTTGGCAGGCGAGTGGAAACTCACCGCTTGGGCTGAAAATTCGCAGTTCCCCACTGAGGGTGTGACCGTCTATGTTGATCTGAACAGCGACAAGACTTTCGAACTCTATCAGGTAAATGTTAACAACCCCGGCATCACCAGCTACAAGGGTACTTACAGCCTCGATGGTTCGATTCTTTCGGGTAAGTATAGCGATGGCGAGGCTTGGGCCGCAGATTATGTGGTTTCTGAGCTGACCACCGGCACGATGGTTCTCGCTATCGAGGGTACCGAGGATGTTTCGACCTACACCAAGACCGAGATTCCTTCGAGCATTAAGGATGGTGCAACGCCTATGGCGGTGCGTTCTGATGTAGAGCCTCGTTACCTGTAATTTTTCAATTTATATGCGGTAAATTCCGCACTGCCTTGCTTGCCCCGAATAGGAATATGCAGAATATGTCCTATTCGGGGCAATCTTCGTTAGCACGGAATTTCCTTACCTAAAATCAAAAAATGATTACAGCTTGGCAGGTTGATTAGTCGCAAAAAACAAAGGACCTGCCTAAACTTATTAGACAGGTCCTTCTATTTCAAGGGAGGTTTATAGGATATCCCTCAAATCAATTAGAGTCTTGCCTTGATGGCTTTCGACTCCTCCTCGTAACCGGGTTTATCAAGCAGAGCAAACATATTCTTCTTGTAAGCCTCGACACCGGGCTGGTCGAAGGGATTAACACCGAGGATATAGCCACTGATGCCGCAAGCCTTCTCGAAGAAGTAGAGCAGTGCGCCGATGGTATAGGCGTCAATACGCTCGATAATAAGGCGGATGTTGGGCACACCTCCGTCAACGTGTGCGAGCTGTACGCCAAGCTCTGCCATGCGGTTAACCTCCGAGATGCGCTTGCCTGCCATAAAGTTCAGACCATCGAGATTAGCCTCGTCAGCCTCGATGATGAACTTGTGGTCGGGATTCTCGACCGAGATAACGGTCTCGAAGAGCTGACGCTCACCCTCCTGAATATATTGACCCATCGAGTGCAGGTCTGCGGTCAGTGTTACGCTTGCGGGGAAGATACCCTTGCCCTCTTTGCCCTCCGACTCGCCGTAGAGCTGTTTCCACCACTCTGCAATATACTGCAACTTGGGTTCGTACGAAGCCAAAATCTCAACCTTCTTACCCTCGGCATAGAGAATGTTGCGCACCGAAGCATAGATTGCTGCAAGGTTCTGCTCGTAGCTCACGTCGGCAGCTGTCTCGCGCTCCATATCCTGTGCGCCACGAACCAAAGCCTCAATATCTACACCTGCTACTGCCAAAGGAAGCAGACCTACGGGGGTGAGAACCGAGAAGCGACCGCCCACATCGTCGGGAATAACAAAAGTGGGGTAGCCTTCGTTGGTTGCCAAAGTCTTGAGTGCGCCACGCGCCTTATCGGTGATGGCGACAATGCGCTCAGCAGCCTCCTGCTTGCCATAGCGTTTCTCAATCTCAGCTTTTATGATGCGGAATGCAATGGCAGGCTCGGTGGTGGTTCCCGACTTCGAGATTACTATACAAGCAATCGAGCGACCTTCGGCAGCCTCCAGAAGTTCCGAAATATAATCCTCCGAGATATTCTGACCTGCAAAGAGAACAATAGGCTCGTTATCCCTCTTAAGCAGTTTGAACGAGTGGCTCAAAGCCTCAAGCACAGCCTTCGCACCGAGATACGAACCACCGATACCTATACATATTACAATTTCAGCCTTCTCTCTGAGTTTCTGTGCCTGAGCCTTGATAGCCTCAAGCTCACTGTCGCTAATCGACGAAGGGAGGTTGACCCAACCTAAAAAGTCGTTGCCTGCACCCTGCTTGTTGTGGAGCAGACGATTTGCCTCCTCAGCACGTTTTTGCATCTGGACAGGAACCGTAACTCCCGATTTTGAAATCTCTAACCTAATGTTTTTCATGATTTTAAGATGTTTGTTATGCCAATTTTGTTATATCAATTTAGAAGTCAATTCACGCATTGCGCTGCGGGCAGAAACTCCATTGTAGAGTACCTCATAAACCATGTCGGCTATGGGTAGCTTGATATTGAATTTTTTGTTTATGTGTCGCAGGCAATCGGCAGCGAAATATCCCTCTGCCACCATTGTCATCTCGTTAAGCGCGCTCTTTACACTGCATCCTCTACCTATGAGATTTCCCAATCGGCGGTTGCGACTGTATATCGAGTAGCAGGTAACCAGCAGGTCGCCCAAATATGCCGAGGCACGAGTGTTACGCTCGTAGGGCGCGCTTTCGTTGAGGAATCGACTCAGCTCCATTGCGCTATTGGAGATGAGTACAGCCAAAAAGTTGTCGCCATAACCTAAGCCGGCAGCAATACCGGTGGCTATTGCATAGATATTTTTGAGAATTGCCGCATACTCAACACCATAGAGGTCGGTCGAGTAGGAGAGTTTTACATATTTGGTCGAGAATCTCTCGCCGAGTCTGAGGGCATTCTCCTCGTCGGAACATACGACGGTCAGGTAGCTGAGTCTTTCGAGCGCAACCTCCTCGGCGTGAGTAGGTCCGGTGATGATACCCGTCTGGCTCGGGTCCAATTCGTAGTGTTGGCACAGATATTCGATGATTGTCAGATAATCGTCGGGGACTATACCTTTGATTGCCGAGACGATGAACTTATCCTTGAGCGATACTGTCAGCGGCGAGAGAAACTCTTTGAGGTAGGCCGATGGTGCTGCCATAACCAAAATGTCGGACTGACTGACAACATCGTTCAGATTGTCCGATACGGCTATTTTATTGGTGTCAAACTTAATGTCTCTGAGATATTTGGCATTGCGCCCCTCTGTTTGCAATGACTCTAAAACCTCTCTGTTGCGAACATACCATCCTACCTTGCACTCCTTTTCGCTCAGTACCTTTACCAAGGCGGTGGCCCAACTGCCGTGACCAATTACGGCACACTTCGCGCCGCTCTCTATTCTGTAATTCATAATCAGATAGATAAAATTTCGATTGGATTCAACCCACAAATATAGAAAAAAAGTGGATAGTGACAAAATTTATCTGCTATTATGCCTCGAAGAGAGGCTTGTGCGGGGCAGAGTAGGCGGTATAAGAATCGGGGTATGGGGTGAGTGGAGAAAAATAATATGAGTTTTTGTGAAAGATTTGTCGGTTTTGTCTAATCTTTTTTCTACCTTTGTAGCGATTATGCGACATTTTCAATTTATGCGAACCGAAAGAGAGCAGGCTGCTGAGTTTTGATGCCTGATTAGGTCGGATTAG
>CAZFQU010000080.1:0-8117 GCA_964521245.1 uncultured Alistipes sp.
TTTATACTTTGTGGAATATGTTATGTAAAAAAAATATTTAGGACAATATTGCTTCTCAGCCCCGCTTGGTGTTAATTTTGACCCCAATCGGGTTTGAAACTCGGAAATAATAAGTATATTTGTACAAATATAAATCTTATTGGAAAACTTAAAACACAATGAAGAAACTGTTTTTTGCCGCAGCAGTAGCCTGCGTTGCGCTCTGCGGCTGCCAAAATCAAGAAGAGATGAAACTTAGAGAGTTGCTTGACCAGCTGAGGGCGGAGATTCAGCCCGTAAACACCGCTTCGGCACTCGCCTATTGGCAGGGTACGACCGAGGGCGATGAGTCGAAATTCGAGGAGTATGCACTCCAGAATCAGCGTCTTACAGAGATAACCTCAAACCGCGAGGTGTTCGAAGAGTTGAAAGCCCTCAAGGAGAGTGGCAAGGTTAAGGACCCCCTTCTTAAGCGTGAGCTTGATGTGGTCTATAACACCTTCCTTGGCAATCAGGCCGACACCGCGTTGCTGAACGAGATTATCACCCGTTCGTCGCAACTCGAGCAGAAGTATGCAGCCTTCCGCGCCGACTTCAATGGCGAGAAGGTGGCAGACAATGTTATCGTGTCGGTGCTTAAGAACTCCACCGACAACCGAGAACTTGAGGCGGCTTGGTTGGCTCATAAGGCTATTGGCGATGTAGTGGCTGCGGATGTTATCGAGATTGTCAAGTTGCGCAACAAGGTTGCTCAATCGCAGGGCTTCGACAACTACCACACCATGAGTCTCGAGCTGTCGGGGCAGAATCCCGCCGAGGTGTCGGCACTCTTCGAGGAGCTTGACGCAATGACTCGCGAGGGCTTTGCCTCTCTTAAGGGTGAGGTGGATGCTACTCTTGCCGAGCGTTATGGCATTAAGACAGAGGAGCTTATGCCTTGGCACTATCAGGACCGCTTCTTCCAAGAGGCTCCCAATATCTACCCCGTCGATTTGGATAAGTTCTACAAGGGCAAGAACCTCAAGCAGCTCACCATCGACTACTTCAGCGGTATGGGTATCGACATCAAGGATGTTATGGAGCGCAGCAGTCTCTATCCCCAGCCCAAGAAGAATCAGCACGCATATTGTATTCAGATTGACGGCGAGGGCGACGTGCGCGTGATGTGCAATATTGCCGACACCGAGGCTTGGATGGGAACCATGCTCCACGAGTTTGGTCACGCTGCCTATGCCAAGGGTCACGACAATCCCAAGAACCCCTACTTCTTGCGTCAGGCAGCCCACATCTTCACCACCGAGGCTGTGGCTGAGCTTTTCGGTAGATTCTCGCGTACCCCCGAGTGGATGAAGCAGATGCTGGGTCTGAGCGATCAGGAGCGCGACCAGATTGCCGATGCTTGTACCAAGTCGTTGCGCTTGCAGCAGCTTGTGATGAGCCGTTGGACTCAGGTTGTCTATCGCTTCGAGGAGTCGATGTATGCTAATCCCGATCAGGATTTGAATGCGCTGTGGTGGACCTTGGTAGAGAAGTATCAGATGATGCGTAAGCCTGAGGGTAGAGACAAACCCGATTGGGCATCGAAGATTCACATTGCACTCTATCCCTGCTACTACCACAATTACTTGCTCGGTGAGATATTTGCTTCGCAAATGCACTACTATATTACCGATAATATCGTAGGCTCGGGCAACTACGCTTCGGAATGCTACATTGGCAACAAGGAGGTAGGCAAGTGGTTCATCGAAAATATCTTCCAGACGGGTATGATTTACGAGTGGAACGATATGATTGAGCGTGCTACGGGCGAGAAGCTCACTGCCAAGTATTATAAGATGCAGTTTGCCGAATAGGGCTCAGATTGAGTGCTACGAAAAATCGACGAGGGTGTCACAACAACTGTTGGACACCCTCGTCTGTTTTCATATACTAACCTAACCCTTTTATGACTTTCAATTTGTAATGAAGTTTTCTCTAAAAAAGCGAGGGCATCGGAGGTATTCGATATAGTGCGAGCACCGCTACCACATCTTAGCGACAAAACCTACAACTCATAGGTGGTACCTTTTGTCACAACCTGCCGATTTCCTCAACCAACCTAAAACTACTAACCTAAAATGAACCTTAAAACTTCGATGCAAAGATATGGTGAAAATCAATACGTTGCAAATATTTTATTAAAAAAATTTCATAATATAATATACTTTTTGAAAAACATTTACTTTTACTTACGATTTGTCAGAATAACACCGGTTATACTTATAATTTGAAACCCGCCATTTGACGAGTATAGCATATTAAGGCAAAAATAAAGAGTATTCGACTAAAAAAATCGAACACTCTTTATACTCTTTTGACGGGTTATATTTCAGATTCTAACCACCTTTTAGATTAGATTTTTTACACGATGGAGAATCTCTTGCGGTGATATGCGTTCCATACAGCGATAGTCGCCCCACTTGCAGGGCTTCTTGCCATAGACCGAGCAGGGACGACAATTAAGGTCGTTGATTTGCACCACACCCTCCTGCTGGCAACCGTAGCCCAAGAAGCCGAGTTTGGGATGGGTAGCTCCCCACACCGAAACTACGGGAGTGTTGACCAGTGATGCCATGTGCATAGCCAGCGAATCCATCGAGATTATGCAGTCAAGATGTGAAATAAGCTCCAACTCGCCCTTGTAACGCAGCTTACCGAAGAGAGCCGTCACATTCTCAAACTCATTTTCGAGCGATTGAGCATACTCCAACTCCTTACCACCGCCACTATGGATAAACACCCTCTCGCAATTTCGACTCAAGGAGGCAACCACTTCGCGCATCTTGTCCAACGGGTATATTTTCCCCTTGTGTGCCGAGAAGGGTGCCACACCTACCCACACACCACTCTTCACACCCATAGGGTTCTCCATCAGAGGTTTTGTGGGTGGCTCGGGGTTATCAAATTTGAAGCCGAATCGACGAATAGTGTCGCAGTATCTTACGACCGTATGTTTGAGCGGCTGTACACAATCCGAACTGCTACCCATACGCAACCACTTGGCAAAGCGACCCTTGCGAATCTTGCGCACTCTGACACCCTGCACCATCATAAAGAATCTGAGGACTTTCGAGCGCAGGACATCGTGGGCGTCGGCAAAGGCATCAACACCGAGTTTTTTGGCTTGGCGTGCAAGTCTCCAAAGACCTCCTATGCTCTTATGTTCCTGCTTGGTGTCTATGTATAAAAACTCTACATCCAGCCCTACAAAGAAGGGCTGGAAGAGTTTTTGGGTGACAACCGTAACCTTGACATCGGGGTATGCACTCTTGAGGGCTCTTATGGCGTGAGGCAGCATTGCCACATCACCCATTGCCGACGAGCGCAACACCATAAGGTGTCGGGGCAATCTACTTTTTGGCATAGAGTACGGGGTTCAACGCGGGGTCGTTGTACATCTTCATCTGCTTATAGACCTTCATATACTTGCGACCAGCCTCGATATCGTCGAACAGCTCCTCGATAGCCTGCGAGAGGTCAACCTGCTGGGTGAGCAGCACGTCGAGTTTCTTCTGGCAAGCTGCACGATGCTCCTCAGAAACATCCTCGCGCAGAGTCTCCTGACGCATGTGATAAATCTTCAGAGCCAAAATCGAGAGGCGGTCGATAGCCCACGCGGGGGTCTCGGTATTGATGCGAGCATCCTCCAGAGGCTTCACATCCTTATACTTATCGAGCATATACGAATCAATATACTCTACCATATCGGTACGCACCTGATTCGAACGGTCGATTCTGCGCTTAAGGTCGAGAGCTGCTACGGGGTCGATTTGTGGGTCGCGGATAATATCCTCGAAGTGCCACTGTACGGTATCTACCCAACACTTCTCATAGAGCAGAAAATCTATCGAGCCTTTCTCGTAAGGGTTTGAAATGGGGTGATCTACATCATCAAAACGGTGATAATCGTCGATTACGCGACGGAAAATGTTGTTTGCGTTTTCGGTGAACATAGTTTTAGGTTCTTTATGGTTTCTCTTTCCTTGTTTCGTGTTGTAAATTTCGGCAGAAAATCTTACCTTTGCTACCGAACTCTAAAACAAAGGTATGTAAAAAAAGCCAAAGTTCCAAAACCATAGCTAAAGATGAAGATTTATAATATACTTTCGACGCTCTCTGCGCTACTTATCGTATCCACTCTCGCGGCACAACAGACAGACAAAGGTGGGTTTGTGCGTCAGACACGTGAGGAGTATATCGACCGCTACCACACCATAGCCATCGACCACATGGAGCGATATGGCATTCCCGCAAGCATAACTTTGGCGCAGGGCATTTTGGAGTCCGACTCGGGCAACAGCCACCTTTCGCGCTCGTCGAACAACCATTTCGGCATCAAGTGTAAGAAAAATTGGGAGGGCGAGAGAGTCTATCACGACGACGATGAGAAGGGTGAATGTTTCAGAGCATACCCCTCGGTCGAGGATTCATACGAGGACCACGCCAAATTCTTAGACTCCTCGCCTCGCTACGATTCGCTCTTTGCCTACTCCTCGAGCGACTACCGCAGTTGGGCAAGGGGACTCAAGGCTGCCGGCTATGCAACGGCACCAGATTATGCCGAGCGACTGATAAAAATAATCGAAGCAAACAAACTATACCTCTTTGATAAGGACAACGGGGCAGCTCTCTACGCGGCATCACACTCCGGAGTTGAACCCTCCGAGGAGCAGTTCACCGTTCAGCCCTCTGAGAACGACGAAGGTATAGACCCCAACAACTACCGAGTTACAATCAACGCCCATCGAGGTTACAACGTCTATTCCACCAACGGCATCTACTACGTGTTGGCTAAGAGTGATGACAGTTTCGAAAACATAGGCAAACTCTTTGGTCTGTCGGCGGGAAACCTGCGCCGATTCAACGATGTACCTAAGGGCGAAAATCCGATCGAGGGCGAGGTGGTCTATATCAACCGCAAGCCTTCGCGCTGGGGCGGTGAAAATTCAATCCACACTGCCTCCGAGGGTGAAACCCTCTACTCGATTTCTCAACGTTACGGGGTCTCGATAAAATCGTTGCGCAAGCTCAACTCCATTAAGGGCGAACACTCGGGATTCCACGCCGGCGAAGAGGTGATACTCAAATAAAACAAAACCTAAAACAATATATGGATACAACATCTGCTTTACGTGCGCGAATCATTGATTCCATCATCAAGAAATCGGCACTCAAACAAAAAGTCTTTGACAACACTTTCTCTATCTTCAACGAGCTGAAAGATACTCTGCTCGAGATGGCATCGGAGCTTGAGGATGAGATGGAGGGACGTCTGGATAAACGCTCCAAAATCGAGTACCGCGACCGCGGCAAGTTCGAAGCTCAACTTCAGGTTGCGGGCGACATTCTCATATTCCAGATGCACACCAACGTTTTTGAGTTCGAGTCGAACCACATAATCTGGGAAAACTCCTATGTTCAGGCAGACAACGACAACTCCTACTGTGGTGTTATCAATATCTACAACTTCCTCTCCGACTCGTTCAAGTTCAATCGCAATGCCGACGAGGGCTACCTCATAGGTCGCATATTCATCAATCGCGAGCGCAACTTCTTCGTCGAAGGTAAGCGTCAGAATTGGCAACGCGCAATCGACTTTGGTAAGCGTGAGCTTGATCGTGGAGCCTTGATTACCGTTCTCGAGACGGCCATCAACTATGTTCTTGGCTTCGACCTTCTTATGCCTCCTTTCGAGGCTCAGAAACGTGTGACTGTCGATCAGTTCAATACCCGTATGGACAACTCGAAATTCATCACAGGAAAGAGGCTTAACTACAAATTTAACGTTGACGACATATAATTTTTCAGGGCTGTTAGCACCTCTTCAGTCGTGGGAGAAACCCTTTAAGAAATAAATAACTCAATAAAATATAATGAAGCAACTAATCCTTTCTTTTTTAGCAATTTGCACCTCTCTCGGAGTCTTTGCCGAGGGATTAACCACCCAGCAGCGAGCAGCTCAATGTTGGGACAACTACTATATTTGGAGCCAGACCGACAGCCCCGGTATGGTTGTGCCAATGGCAGACGGCAAGCATTATTCGCGTCTTAGTGACGAGGGCATAGAGCAGATAAGCTATGCTGATGGCTCGTCGGAGCTGCTATTCGCAATCGACTCCTCGGCAACTATCTCGGACTACACCATTGCCCCCAATGGAAACATCCTCATCAGCTATGGTTCGCACCCCATCTATCGCCACTCGTTTTGGGTTGACAGACTCGATGCCATAGTTGCTGGCGAATGCATCGAGATTGCACCCGATGTTGAGCGCAAGCGCGATGCTCAGTTCTCGCCCGACGGCAAGTGGGTAATCTTCTCGTCGCTCAACGACCTCTACGTATTCGACCTTGAGGCTCGCAAAACCACCCGTCTGACCAACGATGGCGAGTGGAACAACATCATCAACGGCACCACCGACTGGGTCTATGAGGAGGAGTTTGGCTTCACCAAGGCTTTTGCCTTCTCGCCCGACAGCCGCAAGGTAGCATACCTTAAGTTCGACGAGAGTCAAGTGCCTCTCTTCGAGATGATGGTCTTCAATGGTGACCTCTATAACAAGGCATACACCTTCAAATACCCCAAGGCAGGCGATACCAACTCCACAATCTCGCTCCACGTCATTGACCTTTACAGTGGCGAAAGCCAGACCATTGATACGGGTAAGGAGAGCGACCAATATATTCCCAATTTGGGTTGGACTCCCTCGTCGGAGCTATTCTTCTATCGTGTTGACCGTCGTCAGCGACTCTTCGAAGTAGTATTGGAGCGCACCGACGAGCAGTATATAATCTACTCCGAGACCTCGCCTCGTTATGTGGAGCGACCTATCGGTGATGTGATTAACTTCATCGACCAAGACCTCTTCGTAGTACGCGAGGAGACCACTGCCGGCTGGTGGCACATCTATCTGCACAGCCTTGAGAAGGGTCGCATACGTCCTCTGACCTCGGGTGAGTGGGAGGTTACGTCGCTACTTTATGCCGACAAGCGAGGTGTGTGGTTTACCTCTACGGAGCAGGGTTCTACCCATCGCGACCTCTATCGTGTTGACCTGAAGGGTAAGAAGCGTGTTCGTCTGACTAAGGGCGAGGGTTGGCACGCCATACTCCCTTCGGCCGATATGAGCTACTTTATCGACAGTTACTCCTCGGCATCGAAACCTACCGATATCACTCTCTGCGAGGGTATGAAGGGCGAGATGGTACGCACTCTCTCCGAGGGTAAGTCGCCCGCACACGAGGCGGTGGCAGAGGGCAAGGTCCCCCAGCGCGAGTTCTTCACCTTCACCACAGAGCGTGGCGACAAACTCAACGCGTGGGTAGTTAAACCTATGGACTTCGACCCCCAAAAGCAATATCCCGTGCTGCTGACCCAATACTCGGGTCCCGGCTCGCAGGAGGTTAGCAACCGTTGGCGCAGAGATTGGACCGAGGCTTTGGCTCTGGAGGGTAATGTTGTGGCTTGTGTCGATGCGCGTGGCACGGGTTTCCGTGGCGAGCAGTTCAAGAAACAGACCTACGGTGATTTGGGCCGTAGAGAGGTTGAGGACCAACTCTCGTTTGCCCGCTATTGGGCTCAGCAGGAGTGGATCGACTCTTCGCGCATAGCAATCTATGGTTGGTCTTATGGCGGCTTTATGTCGCTGAGCTGCGCCCTGAAGGGTCAAGGTCTGTTCAAGGTTGCCATTGCCGTAGCTCCCGTAACATCGTGGCGTTACTACGATTCGGTCTATACCGAGACCTATAATGGTCTGCCTCAGGATTTCCCCGCAGGCTATGACGAAAACTCGCCTCTGAACTTCAAAGAGAAACTCTCGCCCGACACTCGTCTGCTGCTTATTCACGGCTCGGGCGACGACAATGTTCACGTTCAGAACAGTATGGAGATGGCTCGTCGTCTCAACGAGTATGGAGCAAGCTACGATATGATGATTTATCCCGACCAGAACCACTCGATGATGCCCGACGATGCTCGCAATGTGAGGGTGAAGATGTTGCAATATCTGCTCGAGAATCTCTAATTTAGAGAGCTAAGCACAATAGGGAGGACCTGTCTAACAATTAAAAAATGTTAGGCAGGTCTTTTTTTGTTTGAGCCT
>CAZFQU010000081.1:0-8104 GCA_964521245.1 uncultured Alistipes sp.
TCGTCACAAATATAAAAAAAGCCCATCTAACAAAAAACTTGTTAGACAGGCTCACATTTTTACTATCTGTTTAAGGCTATCTTACTCTGAGTGAGCGACCCAACTGAAGAATAGTGGTCGATTTTATGCCGTTGAGCTGGCAAATCTTAGTTACCGTTGTGCCATACTTGCGGGCAATTGCACCAAGCGTATCGCCCGAGCGCACCTTGTGGTATTGCTTCTGAGCTGCCTCAGCCTTCTTGCGCTTAATCTCCTCCTCGAGTGCTATCTCGTCCTCGAAGTCCTGACTGGCGTTGGCGTGAATATCGAAGTAGAGTCGCTTCAGCACTATTGTTTCGCGTCTGAGGTCGCCTGTCTCGAAGTCAATCAATCGCTCGGGGTCGAAGGTCTGACCATAGTAGCGAGTCTCGTAGTGCAGGTGGGGACCTGTCGAGCGACCCGTAGAGCCGCCAAGACCTATTATCTGTCCTGCCTCAACCCACTGACCTGCTGTCACAAGACGCTTCGAGAGGTGGCCGTAGAAGGTCTCAAGACCATTGTCGTGGCGTATTACGACCAAGTTGCCATAGCCTCCCGAATTGTACTTCGAGATTCTGACCTTACCATTGAATGTAGCGTAGATGGGGTCGCCGGTGGTGAGCGTAAGGTCGATACCGCGGTGGGGTCTGCCCTTGCGTGGACCAAACTTGCCGTAAGACTTGATAGTTCCCTTGTAGGGGTAGTGGTAAGCCTTGAGCGAATCGACTAAGTCGATAGCCATAGCCTCGGGGAATTGTGCCAAAGGTACCGAACTATAAGGGAAGAGGTTGATGGTGTCCCAATACGAGGCGTAGATTTCGTTGTCCTTCTCAGCAGCGCGATTTCTCACATAACGCCACGTGTTGTCGTTGTAGAGAATAATCGACACTTTGTCGCTCGCCGAAGGAAGGGTGTCGATAGGCTCGACAACGCCGGGGACTTTTACCGACTCTACCCTATTCTGCTCATCGTTGGCAATTTGGGCAATATGCTCAGGGTCGGTCACTTCGTCGGGAAACTTATCCAGAGCCACAGTTGAGGTCTCGGTGGAGGTTGTAGTTGTTGTCGGAGTTGTGGTCTGGGGAGTTGGAGTTACCCCCTGTGCCTCGAGTTTTTCGATTTCGGCACTCAACTCCGACATCAGCTCCTTGACTCTGCTTAGCTCCTGTGCCTTTGTTGGCATTGCAAAGAGCAGACAACAAAGCCCTAATGCTAATACTAAGGTTTTGATTTTCATAGGTTCTATATGCTTTTTCTTTTCTACTATTCTCCCTTTTTGAGTAGCTCTGCCGTAGCCTCTAACTGAGCATAGAATTCTTCGCCAAAACGACGAGTGAGAGGCTCCTTGAGGGCTTTATATACGGGTATGCCCAACTGCTTGCCACACTCCACTGCCGAGCGACACACAGCCCAACGGTGGTAGTTCAGACCCGTGGTCCCGTTGCTGAAGTTGGCAAGACGTATGGGATAGAGGTGGCACGAAATGGGCTTCATAAAGCCACACTTACCCTCGCGCCACGCCTTCTCGATGGCGCAGTAGGTTATGCCATCTTCGGTGAAGGAGTATGCACACTCGGCATCGTCAACCAGAGGTGTTGTGTAGTCGCCATCGGGGTCGATGACCATAAAGCCCTGAGCCTCAATAGCCTCGATGCCCTCCTCAGTCATATATGGCTTATAGTTCTCCCACTCCTCCTCGAGGATATCTACTTCGTCCATCTCGAGTGGTGCGCCGGCATTACCCTCAACGCAACAGATACCTTTGCATTTGCCCAAGTCGCAGGCAAAACACTCTTTGAATATATCCAGCGATACAATCTTGTCGTCAATCTCAATCATTGCCACACTACTTTTTGTATGTATCCTCGATAACCATATCGAACAACTCACCCAGCGTGATGCCCATCTCGCGAGCCTGCTTGGGAACGATGCTGCCCGAACTCATCCCCGGTATGGAGTTCACCTCAATCATATAAGGCTTACCCTCCTCCGTTACGATGAAGTCAACTCTGACAACACCCGAACAGCGACACGCCTTGTATGCCGCAAGGGTCATACGGTTAAGTTCAGCCTCAATCTCGGGGGTGATATCGGCGGGTGTTATCTCGTCGGACATACCTGCCTCGTACTTTGCCTCGTAGTCGAAAAATTCGTTCTTGGGAACTATCTCGGTGATGGGGAAGAGCAGTGTCTTGGACTTCGTTACCAATATGCCACATGCCATCTCGCGTCCCGAAATCGACTCCTCGATAAGCACCTCATCACTCTCGGTGAATGCCTTCTCGATGGCGGGCATAATCTCCTCCTCGCGCTTTACTTTTGTTACTCCGAACGACGAGCCGCTGGCATTGGGCTTGATGAACATGGGCAATCCAAGCTCCGAGATAATGAGTTTAGGGTCAATCTCTTCGCCTCTGCGAATAAATATCTCCTTGGCAAGATTTACTCCCAACTCTCTTACGGCACGCTTGGTCGAAATCTTGTCGAAAGTTATCACCGACGATGTTGTCGAGCATGAGGAGTAGGGAACACCCATCATATCCAAATAGCCCTGCAACATACCATTCTCGCCGGGTGTGCCGTGGATGATAATGAGTGCATAGTCGAAGATGGTCTTTTCACCATCTATGGTCAACGAAAAATCGTTCTTATCCACCTGCCACTCTCTGCCATCCTCCGAGCGATGGGTCCATTTACGATAGTGCAGGTCAACGACCTTGATATCGTACTTCTCTTTGTCGAGTGCCGAAGCAATCTGTGCTGCACTCTGAAGGGCAATCTCTCTCTCGGAGGAGTTTCCTCCGGCCAACAGAGCTATATGTAGTCTTTCCATTATTATCAGGGGTTATAAATATCGGTATATCTGTATTGCAAAATCTCATAGACCATATCGGTCATCTGCTTTGCCTGCTCGTTCTGAGGGTCGAGTTCGAGTGTGCGTCTGAAGTCGTTGAGGGCATCACCCCAGCGATTCGAGCGATAGAGACACATACCTCGCTCCAGATAGTGTGAGGGGTTTTTACCATCCTGCTCGATGAGCCTATCCAGAGCCACTATGCGGTGAGCTGTTGTGTAGTGTCCCTTTTCGCGGATATACTTCAGTACCTCGGGGTGGAGCATCTGCGAGGTGCGCTCGCCCCTCTCCACAGCCGAGCGTACCTCGGTCGATGAGAAGTCGCACAGCGGAGCATCCTCAAGATAGGTTACCTTGTCCGCGAACTTTTCGTCGAGTTGGTAGCCACGTCGAGGATAGACATATATGGGATAGTTTTGGAGTATATGCTCCGGCTCTTTCCACCCATCTATAGAGTTTATAAGGTCGCAACCCATTAGCAGCGCAAAGCTCATATCTGCCGAGAAGTTCTCCTCTAAATAGCGCAACGTATCGACCGTATATGATGGTCTGGGGAGCATAAACTCTATTACCGACGGTTTGATTTTCTCGGGATAGAGCGATGCTGAGCAAGCCAACTCTGCCATCTCGAAGCGGTCCATTTCGGGGGCAAGCTCTGCCGACTGCTTGTGGGGATTCTGGGGCGATACGATGAGTATCACCTCGTCGCACAGCCCCTTCTCGATAGCATACTCGGCAAGCGATAGATGGCCCTTGTGTATGGGGTTGAACGACCCAAAATATAGTAATACTTTTTTCATTGTCTTTCTAAAGTTCTATTGCGCCAAAAAGTTGTCAATCAGTGTGCAGGTGTGGCTGATGGCATCTTCCAAGACATCATTAACTACCGTAAAGTCAAATTCGGGAGCTTTCGAAATCTCGAACTCTGCCTTGTCTATGCGCTTTTTGATTGTCTCCTCAGAGTCGGTTCCTCTGCCCACCAAACGTCGGTGCAACTCCTCGATTGAGGGGGGCATAATGAAGAGCGAGAGTGCGCTGTCGCCAAATATGCGCTTGAGGTTTATGCCACCCAGCACATCCACATCGAAGAGTATGATGTGACCCTTGGCCCATATACGCTCCAACTCGCTTTTGAGAGTGCCGTAGCAGGTGCCTTTATATACCTCTTCCCACTCCACGAAGGCATCCTCGCTGACCTTCTGACGAAACTCCTCGTCGCTTAGGAAATAGTAGTCCACACCATGCTGCTCGGCTCCGCGAGGCTCGCGACTCGTAGCCGATATCGAAAACTCGAAATCGTGATATTTGCCAAGCAACTGCCTAACTATCGTGGTCTTGCCCGAACCGCTCGGGGCTGAGAATATGATGATTTTTCCCATATCTGCGCTCTTACAAAATATTGAGTACCTGCTCTTTAATCTTCTCTAACTCGTCCTTCATCTTGACCACCAGAATCTGCATATTCGACTCGTTGGATTTTGAGCCGAGGGTGTTTATCTCGCGTCCCATCTCCTGAGCTATGAAGCCGAGTTTGCGCCCCGCCTCAGGCTCCGAAGATGCCACCTCGCGGAAGTAGTTGCAGTGGTTCTTCAGGCGTACCTTCTCCTCGGTGATATCGAGCTTCTCGATGTAGTATATCATCTCCTGCTCCAGACGATTGTGGTCAACCTCCACCCCAATCTTCTCGATGTGTTCGCGTATGCGGCTCTTGATGGTCTCCACTCGTGCCTTCTCGAATGGCTCCACCTCCACCTTGTATTGCTCGATGTTGTCAACACGCCTAAGCAGGTCGGCAATCAACACACTGCCCTCCTGCTCGCGGAATTGGTTGAGGCTCTCGGCAGCCTTTTGTGTCGCCTCCACTATGGCGTCTATCTCGCTTTGGTCAACAGCTACCTCTTCGCTCGACACCACCTCGGGCATACGCATCACACTCTGCAAGAGTGACGACTGAAATCCCTCGGTCGAAGTGTCGATACCCGCGCTCTGGGCTGCCTGACTTATCTGGCGAACATACTCGGCAAAGAGTGCGCTGTTGATGTGGGTCGAGGACTGCTCCTCCAAGCTCTCCACCGTGACGAAACAATCCACTTTGCCACGCTTTAGTAGCTGGGTTGTGATAGCTCTGATCTCGGATTCTGCCTTGCGATAGCGTCCCGAAATCTTTATGCTCAAATCCATCTGCTTGGAGTTTACCGAGCGAAGCTCCACCGTGAATTTTTTGTTTCCAACTGTTGCTTCGCCTTTGCCGAAGCCTGTCATCGATTTAATCATGGCTCTCCTTGTCTTAAGGTTTAGTTGCTGTTAATCCCACAAAGATACTAAAATTTACGTAAATATTACCATATTTGGTTCAACTTTTTGCACCGAAAGCTATGCTTTACTGAGGATAGCTAACAATAGTTGCTCAAATTCCGTTGCGCAAAATAATAATTTTACAACGAAACTTGAGCAACTGCTATTTTTATGTGGGAAATCTATTTCGTGATGTCTATATCCCAACTCAGACCATCAGAAGGTCAGATGTTACTCTTTTACGATATACTCGTAGCGCCTGTGGGAATTACCCACTGAGTCAATGATGAACATTTCGTTATTTATTGCTGCCAAAATATAGCTGATACTATATAGCCTATACTTTTCAGTATCAATATTTTCGTTGGTAGTTGTTAGCGTGTCGAAATTAAAAGTGAGTTTTTTGCTCTGTGGGTCAAACTCCCATTTCCCCTCTCTTGTGTATCCTACGGGAGCCGGGTAATCGTCAACAAAGTACCCCGAAGAGTTGTACTTAACCCTATTGTCTTCTGTGAACTCATATTCGCCGGATTCCCATCCTTCCCTCGGACTAATTTCCGGTATAGCATCAAACAACTGTATTAGTTCAACCTCGCTCCAATCGTCATTATATCTCACATCTGCCCAAACTTTCCAAGTTTTACCCTCGAGCATAGTGGCAATATCCGACTTATCGTAGTTACCATATTGTTCTACTATCTGCTCGAAATGTCCTTTGGCAACATCTAGATTTTCTTTGTCGGTGTTGGGGTCGGGATAAAATTCTGTTGTTACCTGCAAAGTTGCAAAGGTCAACTTATTTCCAATGTTGGCTGCTGCTGCATAGATATCATGAGTGGTCAGCGCATATAAGTTCTCGATTTTTACCACACACTCGCCACACTCAACCTTCGTTCCACTCTGTATTACCTGCTCAGCAGTTGGGGTATCACCATTGCCAACACGTTGTGCAATATATCTTACATCAACAGCATTCTCGCTGAAGACTTTTATCGTAACATCGTGTATGCCAACCTCTAAGCACTCAAGACTAAGAGTAGCCTCTTTTGCCGGTGTTGGAGGCTCGGGCGTAGGCGTTCTATGGGCGTATGGGTATCATTGTCACTACATCCCACAAAAGCAACCATCATTGTTGCCATTGCAAAAAACTAAAAAAACGTTTCATAACTTTTCCAATTTTTGGTTAGTTCTTTGGTTATCCCCGCCCGCCCAAAAGCAGGCGGGGGAAAGAGGTGGAAGGTTACTTCTCTACGATATACTCGTAGCGATTCTTATAGTAGAGAAAATCTATATCAAAATACTCATCCAAATAGAGCACATCCTTGCCAATGCCTTCGATTCTAAATCTAATGTCGCGGTCATATTGCTCATTGCCATTTTGAGTCTCTATTGTATGCAGTATAATATCTAAAACACGTGTTTCGGGGTCGAATACCCAAGTTCCGTGTGTGGTATAATAATCAGGGGCAGAATTAGAATCATGGAGACCATTGAAAACCATTTTTACTGTTCCATCTTCGGCAAAGGTGTACCACTGTGGATAAAGTCCATCCAAGTAATGCTCTCCCTTGTATATTAAGAACTCTACAAAATTCCAATCTTTATCATACTTTGCCCACGACCATTTATACCAAGTCTTATTGCATAACAACTCATTTATGGCATTAACATCGTAGTTGCTATACTCTGCACGCTCCTCAAGGAATTGAGCATCGGGAGAAGTCACGTTGTTCTCAGATTTGATGATATCTTCATCTTTATCGCAACTCACAACGGCCATTGCTACAATAGCCATTGCAAAAAATGTAAATAAGCGTTTCATAGGTTATTCGGTAATATTTACTATTTGAATGTTGATATTATAATTACTATTCACAGGATATGGGATATCGCCTGAATCCTCTTCGATCATATCGCCTGTTTTCATTTGAGATAGATCATAAGCATTGAAGGTGTAATAACCATCACACTTACCAGCCCATCCAAAATTAGCGTGAACAAAGAAGTAGTCGTATGAGCTAAATAGTGTTTCCGGTAACGGTGAGCCAAGACTTGAGTAACGAGTCTCATATGTGTTTTGTGTGTATGTATATACACCATCTAAAACCCAAGCGTGACCACCATCTGTTCCGCTACCTCGTACATATACAGAATTTCCATCGTCAATAATCATTCTGCTAATAGTTGACTGTGTAGGCGACTCTGAATTAGCCTCAAGACCAATCTCATTAAAATATGAAACGGCCTCTGATATGTTAGATCCACTACCACCAGTTGAATAACCCATATTAACGCAAACTCCTAAATGGTGGATATAGCCACCCATAACTATTGAGTCAGCACGCGTTGGTATGCCAGAATATCCATAGTCAAATTTAGCAATAGAGTTCCAAGAGTATGTGCTACTTTCAACAGTATTAGGGTTGGGATACTGCATCTGACGCAGTATTTGTCCCATAGCGATAGCAACACAGCCAGCATAGGCTTGATTTCCTACGCT
Organism: uncultured Alistipes sp.; assembly: GCA_964521245.1. Classification (GTDB taxonomy): domain Bacteria; phylum Bacteroidota; class Bacteroidia; order Bacteroidales; family Rikenellaceae; genus Alistipes. The sequence goes on from CAZFQU010000081.1 coordinate 7,668, forward strand.
ATCAAAGCAGAATCTATCAAATGGAGCTCTTTGATGCCACTTTGTTTGGAGCAATGGACCGGTAATGCTAATATTTTCCTTAACCGTTCTATACGTTGGGCGAGGAATTAAAGGCGTAAAATCACCTCCCGGTATCAGACGAGATGAATTTTGAACTTGCTCAGATGCAGCATTAGTAATCATGTCCGTTAGCATATCTTGCAAATCCTTTTGGCGATCCTCAATCTCTACGCCACTGCGAGTACCATTGGGCAATAGATCTTCAGCGGTTAGTACTGTCTGGTCGAGAATTGCGAAAATCTCGTCAACTCGCTTATCGGCACCAAGTACAGCCGAACCTTGACCCTCGCCAAACGATACCACATAGAGCAGGTCCTCGAGCTGGGGAATATCTGCCGAGCGGGTTAGGTCCATAACTTGCGATGCCTTAACTCTCT
>CAZFQU010000082.1:0-7271 GCA_964521245.1 uncultured Alistipes sp.
ATATATAAATCAATCGATTGCCCCTATTTTATGTACTAATTTTGACCAATAAGCCGATAGTTTAACCTCATGAATTGGTTGAGTGATTTTCATAGGGGTAATAGCAAGTCATACTTGAATTACCTCTATGAAAATCACTCAGGCTTACGCCTAATGCTATCTCCAATATAGTACTGAGACGCGATACTCACCTTAAGATGCAGTTGCGCGAATAATTGCGTATTTTGCTCGACCTAAAGGTCTGCGCTATGTGGTATTCGCGCGAGTACTACGTACTTCGATCCCGGGTATTGTTAACGCCCTGACTATTTGATAATCAGCTCGTCGAGGGTTAGTTTCGGAACGTAATGGACACCATCCTCGCGGTAGTAGCTATGCGACTCCCCAGCACCAATATCGACCAATCGTATTTTATCGCTGCCACGACCTATTGCCAATATCAAAAGTGGGGTAGTCTCAAGCGAAAGTTCGCGGGCAACAGCCTCGCGGTCGAATGCCCCGATACATATACCGTTAAGCCCCATTTCGGTCGCACGAAGGAGCATACTTTGTGCCGATATTCCCAAGTCGATATAGAGATATTTATCATCGCTCATATCGCTACATATCACAATAAAAGCATTAGGTTCGCTACCCGCCATCGGAAGATGCAATTCCGGAAGTGCCGCACCCAACTTAATGTAGCTAAGCACTTTAGCCGACTCTTCCTGAAGTACAGGTCGAAATCTCAAAGCCTGCTGATTTCGGGCTGAGGGGACAAATCTGTTGACCTCGATTATGGAGCGCAACTGATCTTCTCGAACCACAAATCGAGCATCGTAACCTCGATGGCTGCGATTCTTCTCCAAGAGCCGTTTCAGGGTCATCTGAGTTTTTTTCACCGACAAAGGTTTTGCCATATACTCCTCCATCTTCTTATCCAAATAATTATCCGCCATAGCCAATATGAGTTTATAAAAGTAAAATATCTTGGTCAAAATTACAAAAACTTAATCTAACAGGCAATAAAGTTGGCAAATAAGGGGTTCAATTACATTGAAAATATAATAATATTTCATATTTTTGTACCCAATTTAGCGGTGGTAGCGATTTATGATTACAGCATATGAAACCAACCAAGAGAGTTGATTCCACATATGACAAAATCCTGCATACCCGTAGAAAAGAAAATACATAAACTTAAAATAAGAATGAGAAAATTATCTTTTAGAGCTACACTCCTTGCGTTGGGAGTAGCAATGATTTCGTGCGGAGAGGCTCCGCAGACTCAAACGGTTGCAGAGTATGCCGTTCAGAAAGTTCAGATTTCTGATGTGGTTGTAGAGAGCAACTATTCGGCGACTATTCGTGGTCGTCAGGATATTGATATTTATCCTCAGGTTTCGGGTACGATATCGAAGTTGGCAGTTACCGAAGGTCAGTCGGTAAAGAAGGGACAGACCCTCTTTATCATCGACCAAGTACCTTACAAAGCTGCTTTGACTACTGCCGAGGCTAATGTGCAGGCTGCTAATGCTGCCGTAGCAAACGCACAACTTACCTACGACAGCAAGAAGGAACTCTTCGCAAACAACGTAGTCTCGGAGTTTGACCTGCGCCTTGCCGAGAACCAGTTGCAGAGTGCCAAAGCTCAGCTTTCGCAAGCTAAGGCTCAGGAGATTAACGCTCGCAACAATCTCTCCTATACGGTTGTCAAGGCTCCCTCGAATGGTGTTGTAGGTACGATACCTTACCGCGTAGGCGCACTCGTCAGCTCGAATATGCCCAAGCCGCTGACCACCGTTTCCGACAACTCGGCAATGTATGTCTATTTCTCGATGACCGAGAACCAGATGCTCAACCTCACTCGCCGTTTCGGCTCGATGGATGCTATGCTCAAGGCTGTGCCTGAGCTTGGTCTGAAACTCAGCGATGGTTCGCTCTACGAGCATAAGGGCTACATTGAGTCGGTGAGTGGCGTTATCGACTCCTCGACCGGTGCAATCTCTCTGCGTGCCGTATTCCCCAACCCCGACAGACTGCTTTATAGTGGCGGTTCGGGCAATGTGATATTCTCACAGATGGAGAAGGATGCCATGATAATTCCCTGTTCGGCAACCTACGATATTCAGAACAAGGTCTTCGTATTCCAAGTTGTTGACGGCAAGGCACAGTCGAAGATTGTTGAGGTTAAGCCCTACGATGGTATGAGCTATATTGTGAGCAGCGGTCTGACCGCTGACGATGTAATCGTTGCCGAGGGTGTAGGTATGCTTCGCGACGGTATGCCCATCAAGCCCAAGGGTGAGGCAGCAGCTCAAACCGGCACTACCGCTGAGGAGCCTAAGGCTGAAGCACCTGCCGAGACCCCTACCGAGACTGAAGCTGAGCAGAAGTAAGTAACAGGAGTTGAAATACAAGACTTTTAGAGTATGAATCTTAAACATTTTATCGATAGGCCGGTACTTGCGACGGTCATCTCGGTAGCAATCATGGTCGGTGGTATCATCGGTCTGTTATCGCTGCCCATCGAGCAGTATCCCGATATTGCTCCCCCGACAATTATGGTGCGAACCTCGTATCCGGGTGCAAGTGCTGAAACCATTCAGAAATCGGTTATCGCCCCCCTTGAGGAGCAGATTAACGGTGTTGAGAATATGACCTATATGACCTCGAGTGCTACAAACTCGGGTAGTGCAAGCATCACCGTATATTTCAAGCAGGGTACCGACCCCGATATGGCAGCTGTCAATGTGCAGAACCGCGTATCGCGTGCTACGGGTGTACTTCCTTCGGAGGTTGTACAGATTGGTGTACAGACAATGAAGCGTCAGACTTCGACCATCAAGGTTATCGGCACCTACTCACCCGACGACAGCTACGACGAGGCATTCCTTGCCAACTACTTTATGATTAACATACAGCCCAAACTATTGCGTATCAATGGTGTGGGTGACTGTATGACTTTGGGTTCCAACTACTCGATGCGAGTATGGCTCAAACCCGACGTTATGGCTCAGTATGGTCTTATTCCATCGGATATTTCGGGAGTACTTGCCGAGCAGAATATCGAGGCTGCGACGGGTAATATTGGCGAAAACTCGGGCTACACTTTCCAGTACACTCTTCGTTATACGGGTCGTAAGAATACCCCCGAGGAGTTTGGTCAGATGGTCATCAAGTCGCTCCCTTCGGGCGAGGTTTTGCGTCTTAAGGATGTTGCCGATATCGAGCTTGGTAGCGAGAGTTACGCTTATAAGGGTCAGGTTAATGGTCACGAGGGTATTGCCTCACTTATCTACCAGACTCCGGGCACCAACGCTACCGCCGTTGTTCAGGAGATTGACAAGCTCATAGCCGAAGAGCAGGCTAAGGCTCCTAAGGGCGTTGAGTTTGCCGAGATTATGAACATCAACGACTTCCTCTTTGCCTCGATTCACGAGGTTATCAAGACCCTCTTCGAGGCTATCATCCTCGTTATCTTGGTGGTATATGTCTTCTTGCAGGATTTACGTTCGACGCTGATTCCTCTGGCTTCGATTATCGTTTCGTTGGTCGGCACGTTTGCATTTATGATTATCGCAGGCTTCTCGATTAACCTGCTGACCCTCTTCGCACTTGTGCTTGTTATCGGTACGGTGGTCGATGATGCGATTATTGTGGTCGAGGCAGTGCAGGCTCGATTCGATGTGGGTTACAAATCATCCTATATGGCGACAGTAGATGCAATGGGCGGTATTTCGTCGGCAATCGTCACCTCGACCCTTGTCTTTATGGCGGTGTTTATTCCCGTTGCTATGATGGGTGGTACGTCGGGTGTGTTCTACACTCAGTTTGGTATCACTATGGCTGTGGCTGTAGGTATATCGGCTATTAACGCACTGACCCTCTCGCCCGCACTTTGTGCCATTATTCTCAAGCCCTATGTTGACGAGGATGGTAATATGAAGGACAACTTTGCTGCCCGCTTCCGTAAGGCATACAACACGGCATTCAACGCCATGATGAAGAAGTACCAGAGAGGCGTTATGCTCTTTATCAAGCGTAAGTGGTTGATGTGGGGTACACTCATTGCCTCGGTTGTTGCTATGATTTACCTCTTCCAGACCACCAAGACTGGTCTTATTCCATCCGAGGACCAAGGAACCATTATGGTCAACATCACCGCTGCACCGGGTAGCACACTCGAGCAGACCACACGTATTATGGACCAAGTTGAGGCGCGCATCAAGCATCTGCCCCAAATCAGGGTCTATAACAAGGTGGCAGGTTTCGGTATGTTGGCAGGTCAAGGTTCATCTTATGGTATGATGATGCTCAAGATGAAGGATTGGAAAGAGCGACCCGAAGATACCGACCACGTAACCTATCTGAGTCGTCAGATAATGGGTATGTGTGCCGACATCAAGGATGCCCAGATTATCGCCATCGTACCCCCTATGATTACTGGTTATGGTAGTACGAATGGTTTCTCGATGCACCTTCAGGATTTGAACGATGGCTCGATTAACGACTTCTATAATGTGGCTATGCAGTTTATCGGTGCGCTCAACCAGCGTCCCGAGATAGGTATGGCATACACCACCTACAACGTCAACTTCCCACAATATTCGGTCGATGTTGATGCTGCGAAGTGTAAGCGTGCAGGCATATCGCCCTCGACCGTACTATCGACCATTTCGGGCTACTATGGTGGTCAGTACGTATCGAACATCAACCGTTTTGCAAAGGTGTATCGAGTAATGTTGCAGGCTCGTCCCCAGCATCGCGACGATATGCAGTCGCTGGATAACATCTTCGTCAGAGTCAATGGTGAGATGACCCCCGTCAGCCAATTTGTGACCATGAAGAAGGTTTATGGACCTGAGATTCTCAACCGATTCAATATGTACACCTCGATTGCTGTGAATGGCGAGGCAGCTGCCGGCTACTCGTCGGGAGATGCCATCCGCGCCATCAAGGAGACTGCACAGCAGGTGTTGCCTCGTGGTTACGGCTTCGAGTTCAGCGATATTACCCGCGAGGAGGATGGCACTTCGAACAACGCATTGGCTGTATATGCTATCTGCGTGCTTCTGATCTACCTGTTGCTTTCGGCACTCTACGAAAGTTACGTAGTGCCTTTTGCGGTTATCCTCTCGGTACCTGCGGGTCTTATGGGTAGCTTGCTCTTTGCCAACTTTATGGGTCTTGAGAATAACATCTATCTGCAGACGGGTCTTATTATGATTATCGGTCTGTTGGCTAAGACGGCTATTCTACTCACAGAGTACGCCTCGGAGCGCAGACACGCGGGTATGACCCTCACTCAGGCAGCTGTTTCGGCAGCAAGAGCGCGTCTGAGACCTATCCTTATGACCGTCTTGACTATGATTTTCGGCATGTTGCCTCTGATGTTCTCGACAGGTGTAGGTGCTAACGGTAACTCGACTCTGGGAGCCGGCGTTGTGGGTGGTATGTTGATTGGTACTCTCGCACTGCTCTTCCTTGTGCCGGGTCTGTTCATCGCCTTCCAGTGGATTCAGGAGAAGATTAAGCCCATACATATTACTAACAATCCCGATTGGGCTATCCAGAGCGAAATCGAGGAGGTTAACAAAATTTTGGAGGAGTAGAGTATGAAGAGATTTATTATATTTGGTATCACACTGCTGATGGTGGGATGTGGTATCTATAAGCCCTATTCTCGCCCCGAGGTCAAAACCGACAATCTCTATGGCTCGGAGTACGAGACCGAAGATACTACGTCGGTTGCCGACCTAAGGTGGGACGAGATTTTCACCGACCCCAAGCTCCAATCGCTCATCGAGCGTGGTCTGGAGAACAATAACGATATGAAGTCGGCACACCTAAGAGTCAAGGAGGCTGAGGCAGCCCTCAAGTCGGCACGACTTGCCTACCTGCCTTCGTTCAATCTCGCCCCCAATGGTGGAGTGTCGAGTTTCGATGGTTCGAAAGGCGCTTGGACCTATACCGTACCTTTGGCTGCATCGTGGCAGATTGACATCTTTGGTGGCATAACCAATGCCAAGCGCAAGGCGAAGGCTAATTATGAGGCATCGCAGGAGTATCGTCAGGCAGTTCGCACACAGCTTATTTCTGCCATTGCCAACTACTACTACACACTGCTGATGCTCGACAGCCAATATGCCGTATCGCTCCAGACCGCACAGTCGCTGACCAAGAGTGCCGAGACTATGCGAGCTATGAAGCGTGCGGGTATGACAACCGAGGCGGGTGTTGCTCAAATGGAGGCTGCAGCCAACTCGATAAACGCATCGCTCTACGACCTGTGTCTCTCGATTCGCGAGGTCGAGAACAGCCTCTCAACCCTCTTGGGCGAGGTTCCTCAGGCTATCGACCGAGGTTCGCTCGACAATCAGCAACTGCCCGAGGAGTTGCTTACGGGTGTACCCTTGAGACTTTTGGAGAATCGTCCCGACGTGAAGAGTGCCGAGATGGCTCTTATGCAGGCTCACTACGCAACGGCTGCTGCACGTTCGGCTCTCTATCCCACACTCACACTTGAGGGTTTGGCTGGCTGGACAAACAGTGCAGGTTCGGTTATCGTCAATCCGGGTAAGATTCTTCTCTCGGCTACCGGTTCACTCGTAGCCCCCATCTTCAATGCAGGTAAGGCTCGCGCCCAGCTCAAGATTGCCAAGGCTCAGCAGGAGGAGGCAAAACTCTCGTTCCAGCAATCTTTGCTCAACGCAGGTGCCGAGGTTAACAATGCTTTGGCTAAGGTGCAAAGCGCACGCGAAAAGCAGCTATGGCGCGAGAAGCAGATTGCTGCACTCAGAAGCGCATACAACAGCACCCAGCTGCTTATGAAGCACGGTTCAACTACCTATCTTGAGGTATTGACTGCCGAGCAGAATCTGCTTCAGGGCGAGTTGGATAGAATCAGCGACCGTTTCGACGAGATTCAGGGAACAGTTCAGCTCTACATCTCGCTTGGCGGCGGTCGTGACGAGAGTGCTTACGAGGAGTATAAAAGCAAGAAAGAACTTCGCCGCGAAAGACGTCAGGCTCGATAAAAATCACCTGTCACGATATGGACCTGTCTAATAAGTTTTTTTAGGCAGGTCTATTTTTGTCAGAAGTTGTATAACAAGAGGGTTTTAAGGCTTACGAAGATAAGAAAAAGCGGAGTTTACTTAGGCGTAAATGAGCATTTTGAGGGCGAGCATAAGGTTGCGATTAAGCCATAGCATAGAGAGTAAACTCCCTCTGCCTATGGCGAAGCAACCAAAAGGAACTTAACTTTAGAATCACCTTGTTAGACAGCT
>CAZFQU010000083.1:0-7081 GCA_964521245.1 uncultured Alistipes sp.
CAGCAGTCCGAAGCGAACATTGTTCCCTTAAGTGTAATTTCGTATATAAGCACCTAAATTTATTACGGCTTAAGTGGCCCACTACCCGAGCCTAATGAGGGTGTAGGAGAGCCTATCTCAGCGACAGGGATATCAACAGCATTTAAGATATACTCTAATCCGACCGTCAACATCTCTTGCACATAGCAGTAATCCTTCATCCTCTCATCCACATCATATACCACCTTTTCGAGAATACCTTCGTCCAACTTGGCAATATGTTCAAAGGTAATTCCGCTGTCAATATTATATATATATCCGGTCTCAACCACTCTGCCATCTGGCTCAATAACTAATGATATATAGATAAGGTTTTTAGCAAGTTTTCTTAGACCTTCAATCGTAAAAGCCTCCTTAAATGCTGCGATTATGGCAGGTTGGGTCTGCTCGCTCTCTTTAACTATGCCGATGGTTTCATATTCCCCGATAAGTTTTCCATCTATCCGGTGTCCGCAATGTCTTAACCTTGTAAAAGAGGTCCTATTCTGCATCCTGATATTATGCCTTTCAGTAGTAAAAATTTCATACTCAACACCATTTATAACGGCAGTAGAGCGAACTTTGAATCCAGATGATTGATTTTGGGCTAATATATTTTGGCTTAAAAAGCCAATCAAAAAGATAATTACTAAGATTAGAAACTTTTTGTAGAACATAGGTAAAACTTGGTCGGTAAATACAACTAACGCAAATATAGACAGAATAACTCACATTTCCAAATGTTATTTCGCACACAAGTCCCTGAGATAAAATGCTTGACAAAGCAGGAAGCTGTCTAAAAAACTTATTAGACAGGTCCATATTCAGCATAAATAGAAGTCTGACTCTTTACCATGTCAGATTCAGACAAAGTAAAGAGTCAGACAACTCTACAAAAATCAAACTACTCATGAGCAATGTTGCGGAGCAAGGAGTCCAGCATTAGCAGCTCCGCATCGCCCTGAATCACATATTTGAGCAGCAGCTCATCATCAGAATAGTTCTCAAAATCGTTGATATTCTCCATAGGCACTCTGTTTATTTGCGTTATTTGCCAACATAACGCATAACGAGTGACTAATATTGCTTGGCGGAGGAATTATTTTCACTTCACTATGCCTCACCACTATCGCGCAGCAGGCGACGAAGGTTTATCAAGGCATAGCGCATACGTCCCAAAGCGGTGTTGATACTCACTTCGGTCTGCTCGGCTATCTCCTTGAAACTCAAATCTGAATAGTAGCGCAGACGCACCACCTCACGCTGCTCCTCGGGCAACATCTCGATAATGGCACGGACTCTGTCGGCAAGCTCCGAAGAGATTATCTGCTCCTCGGCATTACCCTCAGTCAGGCGCAACGACGAAAACAGATCGAATCCCGCCTCTGCCTCATTCAGCTCGCGCGACTGCTTAGTGGAACGGAAGTGGTCGATAACCTTATTATGCGCAATACGCAACACCCACGACAAGAATTTGCCGTTCTCGGAATATCTGCCGTCATCAATTACGCTGACAGCCTTAATAAAGGTCTCCTGAAAAAGATCATCTGCGAGCTGCTCATCCTTCACCATCATACGGATATACTCCTTGACACGACGGCTGTGACGCTCGATAAGATTAGACATAGCACTCCGATTACCCGAAAGGTAACTGTTAAGCAACACTTGATCGCTAACAATCTGTACGTTCATACTCTTCTCCTTTTTAATGGTTATAAGAGCAGAATTTTCTCGATAGGCAAACGGTTTTTATGGTTAATAATCAAATTTTCTTTGTGCTAAGGTACGAACTTTTTTTCGAACTACCAAATTTCCATCCCTGCGCACCCTTTCACTACTCATCGCTTAAAATACCCAGCGGAGGATGGCAAATATTGTGCCACAGCCCCTCAGAAGTGCGATTTTAATAACTAACTCCCACTTTTTATAAACAAGGTGAAACGACAAAAGTTGCGGTCGAATCGCCAAAACATTTTTTCGAAAAAGTCGAAAAACTTACTACTTGGCACAAATAAGGACTCAATTGTTTTGTTTCTTTAATATTTATTACTATATTTGTGGTGAAATATTATTTTGTAGTAAGTTTTCAGAGCGGAGATAAAAGTTTCAATTCCGCCTTGAGAGTGTATCGAACCTACAAAACCAACCCTTACAGAACGAAAACTATTACTAACCTGATTAACAAATAGAGAACCGACAGATTATGAGACTGAATTGCCCCAAAACCTGCCCTCTAACAAACCATCCGGAAGTGGGTTTTTTCCCTAAAAAGCTAAGCGCGGGAGAGCGACTTATAATTAAGCGCAGCGACGTCAACAACTTCCTATTCCTAACTAAGGGTTGTTTTACCATCAACTCCGAAGAGCGTCGCAACTACCACGTCGAGCAGAACCACTTCTTGGTACTCTACCACCGTTTCCGCTACGAAATTGTAGCCACCGAGGATTGCGAATTTATGTTGGCTCGCTTTGTAAACCTCGGTATCGCCTGCGATATGGGTGCGCTCGCCAAGATGCACAAGAAACACGAACACGACGAGAATTACAAATATGAGTTCAATGCTGTGCCTTTCGTTCCCGTAATCGAGGATATGCTTCGACCAATATACACCTATGTCGAGGATGATATTCCTTGTGGTACGATATATCGTGCGCAGATGGAGACAATCTTCACCATTATCCGCTTCTACTACTCGGGTAAGGTGCAGTATCGCATGTTCTACAACTTCCTTGGACGCGATATGTCGTTCAAGGCTCTTGTCGAGAATAATACACGCAAAGCACGCAACCTCAACCACTTGGCTGAACTGTGCGGCTATGAGATTGCCAACTTCAACGTTCTGTTCCGCCGCTACTTCCCCGATATCACACCTCACGTATGGATGCAGGAGCGTCGTAAGCACGAGATATTGGAGTATCTGCAAAAGAGCGATGCTCGGATTCACTTTGTGGCTACGCGCTTTGGTTTCTCCTCGTCGAGCCATCTGGGCGAGTTCTGCAAGAAATATCTGGGCGACACACCTCGCAACCTCAGAAACAAGTATCTCGCCGAGCAAGGCAGGATTACAGAGGGCATGGCTGATATTGACGATGATGACGACTACGAGAGCTTCCTTTCGTAGTGCCTGAGGCTGAACGATGAAACGCATAGGACTCATATCCGATACCCACTCAACATTCGACAATAAGTTGATGGAGTTCCTTAAGGATGTGGATGAAATATGGCACGCCGGAGATATAGGGTCAATCGAAATATCGGACCAAATTGCCGCTTTCAAGCCCCTGAGAGCCGTCTATGGCAACATCGATGGTGGAGCTTTAAGACGCGTATGGAGCCAATTCGAGTACTTTAAGGTCGAGGGTGTCGGGGTGTTGATGACCCATATCGGGGGTTACCCTCGCCACTATGCACCTAATGTGGTTGAGCGCATAATCGCCTCAAAACCAAAAATTTTCATATCGGGACACAGCCATATACTCAAGGTTATCTACGACCCAATTTATGACCTGCTCCACCTCAACCCAGGAGCTGCCGGCAAGAGTGGATTCCATAAGCTGAGAACTGCCATCAGGTTCACAATCGATGGCGAGGAGATTAAAGACATGGAGATTGGAGAGTGGGAGAAATAGTTTTTTTGCACTTTACAAGAAGTCGTCTAACAATAACGGGACCTGCCTAATAAGCATTTAGGCGGGTCCCCTACTCTTTTTAAGGAGGTGCCCCATATAATCTATCTTTAAGCCCATATATACTAAAAACACATGAGGTGTCGTTATTTGACCAAATTTGTTAATTTTTAACCTGATTTATGAATATTAAGAGAACAAAAACACTTCAGGCACTGATTGCAAAAGCGGTATTCGACACTCTCAAACACTCCACGCCCGAGAACTTGGGTGATATAGCTGTCAAGTCTGCGGCAGAGGATAGCGGGTCGTTGGCACACCATATTATCAGCAACCTGCTGACAGAAGAACTCACCGAGAGGCTCGTTGAATATCTTGAGCATAGCCTCTACACAGAGTCAAGCACAGAGCCGATATCGACCCAATCGATCGAGCTGAGGGTCAAGGAGCTGACCGACAATCTCGAAAGGAGATTTGACTCAACACAATCACTTTCGTCGGCTCATCTGCTTATCTGTGTCGCCGAGCAACCTTCGTCGTTCACCTCTCAGTTTTTGAAGCAGCATAACATCACACCAAAACAGCTGAGCGAACTGCAACAGAGGCTCCAGACTCACTCTACTCTTCGGTCGTTCGAAGAGCTGAGGGTGTTGACCACTCCGATTGTAAAACTCGACAAGGAGTAGGAAGCAGATCAGTAATCAATTTAGGGCGGCGAGTGCAGAATAAAACAAAGTTTTATTAACTTTGCCGCTCAAAATTTTGAATCTATGTATAGTTTTAAGAGCTACAAAGAGCAATATATTGCCAATATCAGGTTGGCTTTTCCGGTGGTACTCACACAGTTGGGGCAGATTCTCGTTCAGCTTGCCGACAACATTATGGTCGGCAGATATGGAGGTGAAGATGCCGTTCCGCTTGCCGCCGTGTCGTTTGGCAACTCCATATTTTTTCTCTTCTTTATCGCTGCCATAGGCATATCGTTTGGACTCACGCCACTGATTGGCGAACTCTACGCCCAAGGAGAAAGGGAGCAGTCGGGCAGGTTGTTCCGTTCGGGACTTACGCTCTATATGCTCATAGGTCTGATAACGATGCTACTGCTGCAAGCATCGCAACCGCTTCTCTACTATATGGGGCAGCCCACAGAGGTTGTCGATATGGCAATACCCTACTACCGTTATATGATGCTGAGCATGCCATTCGTGATGCTCTTTTTCGCTCTCAAACAATTCCTCGAAGGGTTGGGCAATACTCAAGTAGTGATGAGTGCCACTATTATCTGCAACCTACTCAACATCCTGCTCAACTGGATATTTATCTATGGCGAGTGCGGAGCCGAGGAGATGGGAGCCGAGGGTGCAGGATTGGCGACCTTCATATCGCGAGCCGTAGTCCCGTTCCTTGTTTTGGGATATATGATTTCCAAGGAGAAATATCGCTATTACTTCAGCGGTTTTAGACTTTGGAACCTGCCAAAAGACGACTTCACAAAACTGATGAAGATGGGGCTGCCCATATCGGCACAGGTATTCTTGGAGTCGGCAGCCTTTGTTGGCACAGGTATAATGATGGGATGGCTCGGCACGATAGAGATTTCTGCCAACCAGATTGCAACAACTATGGCAAACTGTGCATTTAATATCGTGATGTCGATAGGCGCAGCAGCAACAATCCTCGCATCGCACGGCTACGGCGAACGCAACATTGAAAAGATACGCTTGGTGAAGAACTCCTCCTACCACCTTGCCCTGACGTGGAACTTTATAATGGCAATAGTCTTCATCACCTTGCGCTACCCCTTAGCTCACATATTCACCTCAAACAGCGAGGTTATAGAGCTGACCGCCGAACTGCTGATATTTGTGGCTCTGTTCCAACTCTCGGATGGCATACAGAATGTCTCGGTGGGCATTTTACGTGCGCTTCAGGATGTGAAGATTATTATGCCCATAGCCTTCATCTCATACATTGCTCTGAACCTACCCATAGGTTATCTGCTGAGCTTCAAGCTCGGACTTGGAGCCAAGGGTATGATACTCAGCTACACGATAGGTCTGAGTATGGCTGCTGCAATGATGATTTACCGCATCCGCCGACGCATGAACAAACTAAAGATAGAGTTTGGCTCGTAGAGGGGTGAAAAATGAAATATTTTTCCTATCTTTACAGAAATTTTTTGATATATGGAATTTGACAACCAAGATAAGAAGTGTAAACACACACCGGATATAGGTCGAGGATGTGCCTTTTGCGGTTGTGGCGACGAGATGTGTGCCACGGCTGTCGAGGGGTGCTACAAACTCCACGAAACTCAGTGGAGCGAGGGCCATCCGGACAATATACCAACCGACATCTTCGAAGTAAGATTCAAGAATACACGACGCTCCTTCTACCAGAATGTGAACAATCTCGACCTCAAACGTGGTGACATTGTGGCTGTGGAGGCATCACCGGGTCACGATATAGGCATCATCTCGCTCACGGGAGATATGGTTGCCAAGCAGATGAGGCGTGTGGGATTCACCCCCTACAACGGCGAATACAAGAAGATTTATCGCAAAGCTAAACCCTACGATACCGAGCGTTGGCAGGAGGCTATTGCTCTGGAACACGAGACAATGATTGCCTCGCGTCAGATTGCTGCCGAGATGGGACTCAACATGAAGATTGGCGACGTGGAGTATCAGGGCGACAAAATCAAGGCAATATTCTATTACATTGCCGACGAGAGAGTCGATTTCCGCGAACTCATCAAAGTCTTTGCCGAACGTTTCCACATACGTATCGAGATGAAACAGATTGGCGCACGTCAAGAGGCAGGCAGAATCGGCGGTATAGGCGCATGTGGCAGAGAGCTGTGCTGTGCATCGTGGATTTCAAGCTTTACGAGTGTAACGACCAATGCTGCACGAGTTCAGGAGTTGTCGCTCAACCCACAGAAGTTGGCAGGTCAGTGTTCGAAACTCAAGTGTTGTCTGATGTATGAGTACGACACTTATAGCGATGCGCGTCGCATATTCCCCAGAGTCAAGGAGTTGCAGGCTATGGATGGTGACTACTACTTCATCAAGAACGATATTTTGGCTGGCACGATGACCTTCTCCAGCAGCAAAGATTCGCTCTGCAACCTCATCACAATACCTGTCGAGAGGGTCAAGGAGATTATGGCTCTTAACCGCCAAGGCAAGAAGGTTGATGAACTTATCGATTCATCGACAATCGAAGATGTTGAGAACGAGCCGACATATCGCTCCGAAGAGGATAGTATCACCCGCTTCGACAACAAGCGCAAGCGTAAGCGCAACAAAAAGAGCAAGGACAGAGCCGAGCGAAAGAGCGCAGCAAACTCTCCCGCCGAAGAACAACTCACCAAGCAGTCTGAGACTAAAGCTACACCTCCCGCAGCCGAAACTCAAAGCCAGCGAGCAGCAGAA
>CAZFQU010000084.1:0-6772 GCA_964521245.1 uncultured Alistipes sp.
AGGCTCAAACAAAAAAAGACCTGCCTAACATTTTTTAATTGTTAGACAGGTCCTCTCATTTTATAATTAAGCAACTCATTACAATTTGTAACATATTTTGGCATTATAACAAAAAAGTCGTATATTTGTGTGAACTGAGTTTAGGTGTGCGTAAGCACGTAGATTAAGCATAGATAATATGACAAACGAGCCGACAAAACGCGATGTGAAAGAGGATTTGCGCTACCTTAGGCTCCTCGCTCGCGACTTCCCGACAATTTCGAGTGTGACAACCGAGATTATAAACCTTGAGGCGATACTACACCTACCCAAACCTACAGAGCATTTCTTGGCAGATTTGCATGGTGAGAACGATGCTTTTCAGCACGTTATTCGCAACGCGTCGGGAAACATCAAGCGCAGAGTGAAAGACCTGTTCGGGCAGACACTATCGCGCGAGAAAATCAAGGAGCTTTGTACGCTCATCTACTACCCCGAGCAGAAACTAAAGCTCGTACAACGCTCAGAAAGCAATCTTGACGAGTTCTACACCTCGACACTCAACCAGCTAATCATATTGTGTCGCGATGTGTCGTCGAAATACACCCGTTCGAAGGTGCGCAAGAGTCTGCCCAAAGAGTATGCCTACATCATCGAAGAGCTACTACACGAAACCTCGGATGTGAGCAACAAGCAGGCATATCTGAATGTGATTGTGCAGACGATTATATCGACTCGTCGTGCTGCCGACTTTATTGTGGCTATATGTTATCTGATTCAGAGGCTTTCGATAGACCGTCTTCATATTTTGGGTGACATCTTCGACCGAGGACCCGGAGCCCATCTGATTCTCGACACGCTCGGCAAATATCAGCACTTTGATATTCAGTGGGGCAACCACGACATATTATGGATGGGAGCTGCAGCGGGCAATCTATGTTGTATAGCCAGCGTACTACGTCTGTCGCTACGCTACGCAAACACCCTCACCATCGAGGATGGATATGCTATAAATATGGTTCCGTTGGCAACCTTTGCGATGGAGACCTATGCCGACGACGATTGCCGCATATTTGCCCCACACGTCGAGGAGCAAAGACCCGACCTTAATGAAAAGACGCTGAGGCTGATAGCACAGATGCACAAGGCTATATCGATTATCAGCTTTAAGCTCGAGGGTGCATTGTGCAAGGCATATCCCGAGTGGGGAATGGAGCATCGTTGTCTATTACAACACATCGACAAGCAGGCAGGCACCATTACGATAGATGGCACAACATACCCGCTCATCGATACCAACTTCCCGACACTCGACCCCGAAAATCCCTATACCCTTACGCCCGAAGAGGAGGATTTGATGGAGAGGCTCAAACACTCGTTTATGATTAGCGAGCGTCTGCGCACACACGTTGCCTGCCTACTCTCGCACGGCGGAATGTACGGGATTTACAACTCGAACCTGCTATTCCACGCATCGATACCCCTCAATGCCGACGGCTCGCTACGCGAGATTGGAATCGACTCTGTGAAGGTCAAGGGTAAGGAGCTTATGCAGCGTGTGGATCAGATTGTGCGCACAGCATTCGACACAGCAGCCTCGGACCAAGAGCGAGAGTTTGCAACGGACTATTTCTGGTATCTGTGGAGCGGTGCCGACTCGCCCCTGTTTGGCAAATCGAAGATGACAACCTTCGAGCGATATTTCATTGCCGACACATCGACCCACAAAGAGGAGAAGGGTTGGTATTATAAGTTGTGCGACTCTGCTCAGGTGTGCGAGCGCATACTCGACGAGTTTGGTGTAACAGGCTCTCACCGCCACATAATCAATGGTCACGTGCCGGTGAGGGCAATCAAGGGTGAGAATCCGATAAAAGCCGACGGCAGATTGATGGTCATCGACGGAGGTTTTGCCAAAGCATACCACAACAAGACCGGCATTGCGGGCTACACACTTGTCTATCACAGTCGCGGATTCCAACTCGTACAGCACGAGCCGTTTACCTCTGCCGAAGAGGCAATACTAAATGGTACGGATATTCACAGCACAATCCAGATTGTCGAGATGATGGGTCGCCGCGAAATGGTGAGCGACACAGACATAGGTCGTGGAATACGCGAGCAGATTGAGGATTTGAAGAGTCTGCTTCACGCTTACAGGCGTGGCTACATAAAGGAGCGATAGATTACGACAAGTTCTACCACAACAGGAGCTGCCTAATGAGTTTTAGGCAGCTCCTGTTGTGTATTAGGCAACTTCCCTATCTACGATTGAGCAGGGCATGAGTAATAGTCAGTTCATCGACATACTCCAACTCGTCGCCAAAGCCTATGCCTCGGGCAATGGTCGTAACCTTTAGCCGGGGATAGTTCTTAAGGCGATTTTTCAGATAGAACTGTGTAGTCTCGCCCTCGACGGATGCCGATATGGCGAGGATAACCTCGCTTATCTCGCCTCCTGCCACTCTCTGCAAGAGAGAGTCGATTTTGAGTTCTGACGGGCCCACACCCTGCATGGGCGATATGACACCTCCCAAAACATGATACAGCCCTCGATATTGGTGTGTATTTTCGATTGAGAGCAAATCGCCCACCTGCTCGACAACACAAATTGTCTTGCGGTCGCGATTAGCATCCTTACAGATGGGACAGAGGTCGTTATCGCTAAGGTTGTTACACTCGCTGCAAAACTTTATATCGTTGCGAAAGCGGTCGATGCTACGTGTCATATCACCAACCGACTCAGGTTCCATCTTCAGAATATGCATGGCCAGACGCAATGCCGTACGTCTGCCAATGCCGGGAAGCTTACCCAGCTCGCCAACAACATCTTGAAGGAGTTGCGACATAGTTTAGATTGATTCAAAGTGTTTGTTTTCAATCCACCCTTTTTTGCCATCCTCGAGCCTTATCTCCTGCCAGCCATCGAGACTATCACCCAGACTCAGGAGCGTACCTTCGTGAATAACAAATAGGTCGGTAGCCGAATTATCGGGCGAACTCTTGACCGAAACTGCCGACGAGAGTACCACTGCCGAGCTGCGATCCAAGGACTCGCTACGGTCGCTCAGAGCAAAGAGAGTTGTCGCCACAAAGAGTATACCCCACAGCAGTGTAAAATAGAAACCCGCTTTACGCAACGCAAGTCTCTGCGAGAGCAAAAAGGAGAGCAGGCTGACAAGTCCAAGCGAGAGCATCAGAAGCGAAAGCAGGCTCCACACAGTGCCACTCATCGTAGTCCTAAGTGTACGCATCCAACGACTGAGGAAAAATTCGGGAATCTGCTCTATGCGGTCGATGGTGTGACTCTGGGCTATGGAGAGGTTGTAGCGCACATCCTCGTCAGCGGGGTTGAGCCTAAGCGAGCGGTGATAATAGAGTATTGCCTTGCCTAACTCGCCCGACTTAAAGCAGGCATTAGCCAGATTATAGTAGAGTTTTGCCGACACCAGACCTTGGTCGAGTATCTGCTCGTAGATGGCCATAGCCTCTCTAAAATCGTTGCGCAAATATGCCGTATTGGCATCATCCCACAGTTGGGAGGGAGTTGGCTGCTCTGTCTGCTGAGGCTGAGAGTCGGACCCCGATTTCTCCACTTGGGTCATCTTTTGGCTTAAGGTATCAGTCTCTTGGGCAGCCACACCCAACGAGAGTGTGAGAAGCAGTATCGAGAGTATGTATTTTATGAGCTTCATAGTCAAAAATTATTTGCCACGTTTGATTATTGACTCCATTTGCGAGATAAACTCCACGCCCGCAGAGTATATATCGCTCATCTGGGTCGATGACATGGGTGAGTATTGTGCCTCCTCGCAACGGGTGATAATCGAAGAGAAAGCCTTCGACTCATCATAGCCTACGCCCCTCTTATGCAGTTCCTCTCTGACGTTCTCCTTCGTCAGAGAAGAGACCGGAATATTGAGTTTGTCGCTCATATAACCCCACAAAGCACGCGACATCTCCTCGTAGAAGGCATAGCGGTTCTGCTCCATCATCGCTCGCTTAGCGTTGTGGAATCGCTGCAAAGCGACCTTATTAGCACGCTTACCCTTAATGAGTGTGGCATTGTGGCTCTCGCGTATTTTCTTGCGCAGGATAAAGTATAGTGCCACAAAGAACAGGAGTATAGCACAGAGAACAGCAAAGTAGAGCGGGCTTAGCATAAAGGGTGAAGAGATACTCTTCAGGTGGTGACGACCCGACTTGATGAATCGTATATCCTCGCCCAACATCTTCACATCCTCCTTTTGCAACCCTTTGACAATCTTAATGCCATCGCTCGACGAGGAGCCACTCTCATCGGGAGTTATGCTCAGGTGCAGAGGTTGGGTCTTGAGGGTCACATATTGAGCCTTCGAAGGGTCGAAATAGCTAAACTCGATAGGCGCAATATCATACTCGCCCTCGGCACGCGCAATAAAGGGATACTCGAACTGACGATAACCCGAAGCACCGCCTGCCGAACTGTTTATCTGCTCGGTCGATTTCACGTCGTACAACTCAAACGAGTTGGGCAGTGAGAGTTTTGGAGCCTGCACAAAACGCAGATTACCAGAGCCTGCTATACGTATGGTATAGGTGCCTGCCGAGTTGGCTGCAAATTGTGTTGTGGGGGGTGTCTCGCTGAGCGAGAATCTGCCCACAGCACCGGCAAAGCTCTCAGGTGCGCCGGCCGGAAGCTCCTTGACCGAAATTGTAACCCTCGGAGAACGCACCTTACGATTGACATTATGCACCTCGGGCATAGAGCCAAAGAAGGGGTCTCGACTACGATTATTCTGCACCACAATCTGCGCCACAGCCTCAAGCTCGGCAGCATCGATTGTAAGGTTGCCCGACTGCTGAGGGTAGAGCAGATATTGCATAAGCACCGAGCAATCATAGACCTTACCGTTGATGGTCTCGCGACGGGGTTGCTGGTTGCTGCCACTCAACTCTTGAGCCCAGAATCCGTTGAACGAGGGGCTCTTCATATTGTTTACCCCTACAACAGGCACACGGTAGTAGAGGTTGACCGATGCGAGTATTGGCTCACCCTTATAGACCGAACTGCGCGAGAGGTTGATACTCAGCAATATATCGTCACCGGATATTGTTTTCTGCTCACTATTTGTCCGCTGTTGTGATGCCACGCCCTGCTCAGAAGAGTTAGCTGAGTTGCCACTGCCGGGCTGCTCGTTGACTACCTCTACGGGTACGGGGCGTGTACGATAGCTCTTGCCATCGACCATAATCGATGCCTCGCCGATGGTCTTAACTCCCTCACTCTGAGGAAGGAGAACGTATGTATAGGTAAACTCATAGGTTTGAGTCATCGTGCCATTGACATACTGAACACTTTGCCCACGATAGACCGACGGACCGGCTATAACGTCAAAGCCCTCGAACGAAGGAGCCTTGAAACTATCGTCATCGGGCTTGGAGTTGAGCTTAAACTCGACACGAAATGCCTCACCAACCCTAACCATACGATTGGTATTGGTAATAAATGTAACACTCTCGGCAGCAAATGCCACCATAGCCGAGAGCAGAAGAGATAGAAGAATAAAAAATCTCTTGATAAAGATCTTCATACTTTAGGATGAATGTGTGTAACAGCTAACGAAAGTCAGCTATTCTTTATTGCTTTAGAATTGTTCAGCAAGGCGATTTCTCGAGAGAAAATCGCCTTGCTGAAACTATCTATACCGACTATTAGTGCTTGAAATCAGCAAAGAAGTCGTTACCCTTGTCGTCAACGATGATAAAGGCGGGGAAGTTCTCCACATAAATCTTACGCACAGCCTCCATACCCAACTCGGGGAAGTCAACAACCTCTACCGACTTGATGGAGTTCTTAGCCAAGATAGCTGCGGGACCGCCAATCGAGCCGAGGTAGAAGCCTCCGTTAGCCTGACAAGCGTCGGTCACCTCCTGCGAACGGTTACCCTTGGCAACCATCACCATCGAACCACCGTTCTTCTGGAAGAGGTCAACGTAGGGGTCCATACGACCTGCGGTGGTGGGACCAAACGAACCCGACGCCATACCCTGAGGAGTCTTAGCGGGACCTGCATAATATACGGGGTGTTTCTTAAAGTACTCGGGCATAGGCTTACCCTCGTCGAGCATCTTCTTAATCTGTGCGTGAGCAATATCGCGAGCCACAATCAGCGTACCCTTAAGGTTAAGACGAGTCTTGATGGGATACTTGGTCAAAATCTCACGCACCTTATCCATACCCTCGTCGAGGTCGATATCTACTGCGGGCGACATTGCGGGAGCCTCGGCGGGCAGGAAGCGTGCGGGGTTCTTCTCGAGCTGCTCGAGGAAGATACCCTCGGGAGTAATCTTAGCCTTGATGTTGCGGTCTGCCGAGCAGCTGACACCGATAGCTACGGGGCAAGATGCAGCGTGGCGAGGTGCGCGGATAACACGTACGTCATGAACCAGATACTTACCACCAAACTGTGCGCCTACGCCACTCTTCTGGCAAATCTCCAACACCTTCTGCTCCCACTCCAAGTCGCGGAAGCAACGACCACCCTCGTTACCCGAGGTGGGAAGCTCGTCAAGATAACCTGCCGAAGCCTTCTTAACGGTCGAAAGACACATCTCAGCCGAGGTGCCGCCGATGCAGATTGCGAGGTGGTAGGGAGGACAAGCCGAGGTGCCGAGGTCTTTGATATGCTCGGCGATGAACTTGGTGAGCGACTCCTCGTTCAGAAGAGCCTTGGTCTGCTGATAGAGGAAGGTCTTATTAGCCGAGCCACCGCCCTTGGTGATGAAGAGGAACTCATACTCCATACCGGGA
>CAZFQU010000085.1:0-6527 GCA_964521245.1 uncultured Alistipes sp.
GTTACCGAATACCATTGCCTGAACCGATACTGCGGTACCCCACTCTGCGGGGATATTGTTGAGCTGACGGTAGAGGATAGCGCGCTCGTTCATCCACGAACCGAATACTGCGCAGATTGCACCCCAGAGCTGATCCCAAGGATTGGTGGGGAACTCGCCACCGGTCTGCTCCTTGATAGCCTTCTTGAATGCAGCTACAAGCTCCTTCAGATCCTCGGTCGAGAGGTCGGTGTCCATCTTCACGCCACGCTTCTCCTTCTGAGCGTCGATCAAAACCTCGAAGGGATCCTCATCCTCCTTCGATACGGGCTTCATGCCGAGTACAACGTCACCGTACATCTGTACGAAACGACGATACGAGTCCCAAGCGAAACGGGGGTTACCCGAGAGCTTGGCGATAGCCTCAACAGCCTCGTCATTCATACCGAGGTTGAGGATGGTATCCATCATACCGGGCATCGATGCGCGAGCGCCCGAACGAACCGAAACCAACAGGGGAAGCTCCTTGTCGCCGAAGTTACGGCCGGTGAGCTTCTCGATATTCTTCATCGCGCGCTCTACCTCGGGGCGGAGCATCTCGATAACTGCCTCCTTACCCTGCTTGTAGTACTCCGAACAAACATCGGTGGTGATAGTGAAACCGGGAGGTACGGGGATACCGATAAGGTTCATCTCTGCGAGGTTGGCACCCTTACCGCCCAGCAGCTCTCTCATTTTACCATTACCCTCAGCCTCTTTGTTGCCGAAGGTATAGACACGTTTTACGTCTGCCATAATTTTAATCAATGTATTATAAAGTTTGCTAAAAAATATCATTTTCAACCACTGCGTAGCACCGTTATACACTGCACCGCAGTTTTGCCCACTTCTTATGGGGTGACGAAAGTAGTGAAAAAATCTTAATTTTCCAAATCTTCCATCCATAAATAGGCGAAAACAGGGAGATTGGCCCTGCCCGACCATAGACGGGAAGGAGTTTCGATAAGCGAACGTGGCTCGCTGAGTTTTATGTCGAGCAACATCTGATGGACAAAAATACCTGCCCTTTCGCACTTTGTTTTCTCGTCTGCCCATATCCTGTCACGCATCTGCCACTCGCCTCTGACAAGCCTCGTGCCGTAGCCTTTTGCTTGCTCTTCGGTAAGCAGATTTTTCATGCCTTGGTCGGTGCAGTTGGCTGACCCCATGAGTATAATTTTTCGTTCGGGGTGGTGGAGCCGATAGTGGGTGGCAACCCTTGTGGAATACTCCTCGTCGCCGGAGAGAATTATGATGGCGGGATGGGATGCAATCATACACTCGATAACCACACTTTCGTAGTTGCAACGGTAGCTTTCGACCTCCAAAATGTCGGCAAAGTAGAGCAGAGTGTAATCCATGCCGTTGTAGGATGTCATATCTTGATGAGCCACCGTGTAGTCTAATTCCGTGCGTTCGGCAATTGATAGGGCAATGTCTTGATTTTCAACGCCGTGTAATGCAACGACAGGCATGTTTAGATGCTTGATTAGGCTTGCTATGTTTTCCACCGAGCGGTTTAGTCGCTCTTTATTCCAGCCACCCTTGCCACCCTCTGCCCACTCCTCATCGTCGTAGAAGAGTGAAGACTCTGTGTCATAGAGCCTGCCAATGTCGTAGTATGTGATGCCTATCAGTTTCTGAGCCTGCACTGCACCTGCTGAGCAAAGCGATAAGAGCAAAATAATTAGTCGTTTCATCACACGACAAATATAGTAAATAATTTGTTAGTTTGAATAAAAATTCCGACCTTTGAGAGTTAATATGTCATATTGTTTATTTATGAAGAGAACACTTTTATCGCTTATTTCGCTGCTTTTTGTGGCAGTGGCGGCTTCGGCTCAAAATTTTGATAATGATTTTAAGAACGAGACCTTACGTCTGGATTACACCTTCTCGGGTAATGCCGATTTGCAGATGGTGTCGCTCAAAGAGATAATGTCGCAACCCGGGTGGATGGGTCGCAGATGTAATTTGGATAGTGTGCCATTGCGCGGTAATGGTCAACTTTCACTCTACGACAAAGAGAGCGGAAGGCTTATATATAAGTACTCCTTTTCGTCGCTCTTTCAAGAGTGGCTTGTAACTCCCGAGGCTAAGGGCGCAAATCGCAGCTTCGAGGCTACATTTCTGGTGCCGGCTCCTCAGCGTGAGGTGCGCGCCGAGATTGTGTTGATGAACAACAAAGGCGAGGAGCAGGCGCGTTTGGAGTATGCTATCCGCCCCGATGATGCTCTGATTCGTGACCTTGCGCCCCGCAAATCTTTGGAGTGGGAGTATATCCATAGAGGCGGTGACTCTAAGGAGTGTATCGATGTTGTGATTTTGGCTGAGGGCTACACTGCCGAGCAGATGGAACTCTTTATGCGCGATGCCAAGGTGGCTGCCGAGGAGATACTCTCCTATAAGCCCTTCTCGGAGTATAGCTCCAATTTCAACTTTATAGCCGTCAAGAGCCTCTCCGAGAGTTCGGCGGTGAGCGTGCCACAGGATGATTTGTGGTGTCAGACGGCTGTAAACTCCAATTTTATGACCTTCTATATGCCACGCTATCTGACTACGGGTTCGGTGCATAAACTCTATGATTTGGTGACCAATATTCCCTGCGAACATCTAGTGGTGCTGGCTAATACCGACACTTATGGCGGTGGCGGTATCTATAACTCCTACACCCTGACAACGGCTCACCACCCCGCCTTTAAGCCCGTTGTCGTTCACGAGTTCGGACACTCGTTCGGAGGTTTGGGCGACGAGTATTTCTACGACACTCCCGATATGGTTGATGAGACCTATTCGCTCCAGCACGAACCTTGGGAGCCTAATATCACCACACGCGTTGATTTCCTTTCGAAGTGGGCAGATATGTTGCCTGCCCCCGGAGTGATTGTCCCTACGGAGCCTACCGAGGAGCGTAAGCAGAGCTACGAGGTGGGTCTGTATGAGGGCGGCGGTTATCGTACTCACGGTATCTTCCGTCCGGCAGTCGTATGCCGTATGCGTGACAATGTTGCCGAGCGTTTCTGTCCCGTCTGCGAGCGTTCGCTCGAGAGAGTTATCCGCTTCCATTTGGTCGAGGAGTAAGGGTCGGGTATGGATGAGATCAAAGTCCTAAATAGCGTGTATTATACGTTGATTGAGGCTACCCTCCGAGTCGTGTGGTAGATTGTTTTGTAGGTTGGGTTACTAGATGGTAGGATGGATATTTTGAGGAGAGAGCTGAATCAGCTCTATGATAGTCAGCATTTGGAACTTGAGAGTCTTGACAGGTCGGTTGTTGACTCTTGTAAGGAGCAGGTTGCAACCTTGGGAGGGGTGAGCGGTGCTTGCTATGTCATAACCGACGCCTCGGCGGATGTGTGTGTTGTCGATGCCGGTTCGTTTGCCTATATGTTGGGTATTAGTGATAGCCCCAATTTTTATGGCGAGTTTAACTCCTGCGATGAGGATATTATATACAACCGCATCCACCCTGAGGATTTGGTCGAAAAGCGCATGCTTGAATACGACTTTTTTAGCTATGTAGACAAATTCGATTCGGTGCAGAAACTACAATATGTTGCTTGCTGTCGGCTGCGTATTCGCAATCGTAATGGCGACTATATTTATGTGAACAATACCACCCGAATTATGCGAACCTCACCTCGGGGTAAGATATGGCTGATACTTTGCACCTATGAACTTTCGCCACAGCAGCAGGCAGGAGCAGATATCTCGGCTGCAATAGTCAATAGCCATACCGGTCGAGTACGTCGCCTGCAACTTGTCGAGCGACGTGATAAGGTTTTAAGCCTGCGTGAGAAGCAGATTTTGAATCTTATTCGAGAAGGGCTTGCGAGTAAGCAGATTGCCGATAGATTGCAAATCAGTATTCATACCGTGAATCGTCATCGCCAAAATATTTTGGCTAAGCTTAGCGTATCTAACTCATATGAAGCTATTATGGCAGCTTCGGCTATGCGGTTGTTTTAGTCTGGTGATGGTTATAAATCAGTATTGCCACACTCCTTTGCAATGAGTAACTTTGCAAAAAAATAAATAGGATTGTATGAAGCAATATTTCTCTCTTTTGCTACTGTTGTTTGTGAACATCAGTAGTCTCTATTCCCAAGAAAATAGTAGCTCCGATAACTTTGAGTGGAGGGGTGCATTGGTCTATTTTGTCATTACCGATCGTTTTTGCAATGGCGATGTGTCTAACGATGTGAATTATGGCAGGGTGGTGGATTATGGGAGTGAACGTCTTAATGCCGCCACTTTTCATGGTGGTGATTTCGCAGGTATGTTGCAGAAGGCACAAGAGGGCTATTTTTCCCGTTTGGGTGTCAATGTGGTTTGGATGACCGATGTCTATGAGCAGATTCACGGTTGGATGTCGGGAAGCGGGACTGTTAACGATTTTCCCCACTATGGTTATCACGGCTACTATCCGCTCGATTACACTCAGATTGATAAGAACTACGGTACGGTAGAGGAGTTTATGGCATTGGTCAATTGTCTTCATTCTCAGGGTATTCGCGTAATGCTTGGGGCAAATCTCAACAACCCGGGTTATCCCACACTTTTGGATGCTGTTCAGTTGGGTTTTGTCGATGTGCATCTGACCGAGGAGGAGGCTGTGTCGCATATTCGTGAATGGAGTTATGATGAATTTTATCAACAGCGTGCTGATTGGAAAGGGTGGTATGATAGAGATTGGATACGTATGCCTGATGAGGGGTGGGATGAGGCCAATCCTCTGCAGTCAACGCAATTTGGAATGCCGGATTTTAAGGATGAGAGTGAAAAGAGTGTAAAGATACCTCAATTCCTTAAGGATAAATGGGCGAAAGAGGGTGGCGATAACGATGCTTGGGTCAATCCTACGGCACGTAAACTTCGTGAGGATAGAGACTGCTCGCCCGCCCAGTATCTGATTGCGTGGATTGCTTCGTGGGTCGAAGAGTTTGGTATTGATGGTTTTCGCTGTGATATAGTAGAGAATGTACACCTCTATCGCTGGGCGCAACTTAGCGAGGCTTGCGATGAGGCTTTACAGCGATGGCGTGAAAACCACCCCGACGACCCAGCTTCGGGGTGGAACGATAAGTTTTATATGACAGGCGATTTCGAATTCGCTTCGATTGATTACAAAATGGATTATGCACAAGCCGGATTCTCGAGTATGGTCAACTGTTATTTCCCTAAGCATGGAGATTTGGATGGTATTGTTTGTCTATGGCAGGCATATTCCGATAGTATCGATGCTCATCCGGATTGGCATCCGTTTAATTATCTGAACAACTCCTATAATCGGGATACTGATATGGATAATATGATTGATTGCGCAACTACGCTGTTGCTTGCGCCGGGCGTTGCGCAGATATTCTATGGCGATGAATCGCTGCGAGGATTAAGCGATGCCCGATTTAATGTGGATAGTAATCAGGCATTCCGTTCTGATATGAATTGGGGTAGTGGTAATCAGAAACTTCTTGACCATTTTAGGCGACTGGGTGCTTTGCGTCACTCCCATCCCGAAATAGCTTTGGGTAAACAGTACACCATAGATACGCACACTTGCGCCCGCGTAAAAGATGATGGATGTGTTATTTTGCGCCTTCGCCCCGACCAATGTGCTGCAATACCCGTTGGTGACTACTTCTCTGATGGGGAGTTAGTGGTTGACCTCTGTACGGGTATTAGTGCCGTTGTGAATTGTGGTAGAGTTAAATTTGCAGAGTATTATAATAATGTGGCAATAATTGCGCGTCAATAGAGCCATTTAGAGTGAGTGGTAGCGGGGCTGTCGATTGAAAAAAGATTCGACAGCCCCGCTTTTTGAGCCTTAATATCGATTCAAAGTTGCCAGATTTGTCTCTTGGGTTGGCTTTGCGTAACTTAACAGAGAGTGTGAGTTGAAAACAGGGTTAAGGTATTGTAAATCAGCGACTACCGAAAATCACCATAAGATATTTCTTATAGAATCACAAAAACCATAAGAATAAAGAATCGCAAAAACGCTAAAATACTCATATTTCGGGGCAAAAAAAGAGTGAAAAAGTTGCGCGTATGCATTGTAATTAAAAAAAAAGTCGTACCTTTGCAGTCCGAAAAAGTGTAAAAACGAACGGAATCGGGGGCCGTAAAACGCCCCGAAACGAGTATAAATTAACAAATTAAAGGACAAAAAACGTTTTAAAATGCCAACTATTCAACAGTTAGTAAGAAACGGACGAGTTAGTCAGGTTGAGAAGTCAAAGTCGCCTGCACTCGCTGCGTGTCCCCAGCGCCGAGGCGTATGTACCCGTGTGTACACCACTACGCCTAAGAAGCCTAACTCGGCTATGCGTAAGGTAGCACGTGTAAGATTAACAAATGGCAAGGAGGTCAACGCCTACATTCCCGGCGAGGGCCACAACTTGCAGGAGCACTCGATCGTACTTGTACGTGGCGGTCGTGTTAAGGACCTCCCCGGTGTACGTTATCACATCGTACGTGGCGCCCTCGACTCGGCAGGTGTAGATGGTCGT
>CAZFQU010000086.1:0-6495 GCA_964521245.1 uncultured Alistipes sp.
CAATAATCAAAAACCGCCCCGATTTTATGTACTATTTTGACCAATAAGCCCGGAACCTATCAACGAAAACAAAAAATGAGCGAGAAGCCTTAACCTCTCGCCCCTTGTTGCGCAGCAAATCCTATAAGCCGGGTTCTGTAGTCCACAAGTGGACCCCTTGTCATTTATCTAGGACTGCAATCTCTTGCAGCCTCAAGCAACCTACCCCTCGACATTGGGCGAGCAACCCTTAACTGTCGATATACACGGTCTTGCAACCCGTGAGACGTACTGCCGGTCAGTATTGCTACTGCCGCGGTGGGCTCTTACCCCGCCTTTTCACCCTTACCACCCCTCAGCCGAGGAGGGCGGTTCTTCTCTGTTACGCTACTATCCCCTCACGAAGATCAGGCCATTAACCTGCACGGCGCTCTGCGTTGCCCGGACTTTCCTCCCCCGACAATTGTCGGCAGCGACAAGGCGGACTTGCAGGGGCAAAGGTAGGAATTTTTAGCAATAAAGAGAAAAATCGGGCGATATTATTTGCCGATAACAACTTTTTGGCGGTTGCGCTCGTTTTGTAATTCGACCTAAAATTACTAAATTTGTGATTGAAAAAATAAAGAAGTTATGAGATTAGGTATGATATTTATTATTGCCATAGCTCTTGTGGTAGGCTGTGCTGGTGTCATTATGGCACAGCAGACACTCCAACGTCGGATAGATTTGCCCCGCCCCGCCCACTCGCTTGCTCTTCCCGAGTGGAACGACAACCCGCTCTCGGCACCTCCGAGGGTGGTGAGGATAGCCTGTACGGGCGATATTATGCTTGGTCTGAACTATCCGGACAACTCGCCGCAGTATGCCCCAGAAGATGGTGCAAGGCTCTTTGATGAGGTGAAGGAGTGGCTTGTGGGTGCCGACCTTACGGTAGGCAATCTTGAGGGAGTGTTGCTGGATTCGGGAGGCGAGCCCAAGGTGGTTAAGAGTGATAAGTACCGCTACCACTTCCGTATGCCCGAGAGGTATGTGAATCTGCTGCTCGACGCAGGTTTTGATGCTATGACCATAGCCAACAACCATGCCCGCGACTTTGGCGATACGGGACTTCGCTCCACCCAGCGTGTGCTTAAGGAGTCGGGAATGGCATATTTCGGAGTGAAAGATGTTTGCGAGAAGGCGGTGGTAGAGTTAGATGGGGTGCGCTACGGATTGTGTGGTTTTGCTCCCAATACCTCGATGTGTAATATTCACGATATAGCCCTTGCTGAGAGGTTGGTTGGGGAGCTTAGGAAGGAGGATGGTTGCGATATTGTGATTGTCACTTTCCATGGCGGAGCCGAGGGTAGTGAGATGAATCACGTGACACGCCAAACAGAGAGCTATATCGGCGAGAGTCGAGGCAATGTCTATGAGTTTTCGCATCGCTGCATAGATGCAGGAGCCGACTTTGTTTTTGGCCACGGTCCGCACGTCGTTCGCGGTCTGGAACTGTATAAGGGCAAACTGATAGCCTACTCGCTTGGTAACTTCTGTACTCCATTTGGTATAAATCGCGCAGGCAGAAATGGTTATGCTCCGGTGTTATGTGTCGATTTGACAACGCGTGGAGAGTTTCTGGGAGGCGAGATTATCCCTGCCACGCAGCCCGGCAGAGAGGGTCCGAAGATTGACCGCTCGGGGGTAGTCTTGGAGGAGATGCGTCGCCTGAGCAGAGAGGATTTTCCTGAGTCGGAACTCATAATCGGCAGCGACGGAAAGCTAAGTCGCTAAACCCTGTACGATGGAGGATTTTATCGAATATCTGAAAGCGCAACGACGCTACTCACAATGCACCACAAAGGCATATAAGCGCGATTTGGGGAGCTTTGTCGAGTGGTTTTGTGCCGAGGAGAAGATAGCTCCGGAGGAGTTCGACCCGCAGAATGTGAGCAGAAAGAGAGTTCGTGAGTGGTTAGTACACCTCTCGACTCTCGGCTACGGAAGAAAGGGCCAGACGGGTAGGGGTAGAAAGTGTAAGCAACTCTCGCCAACCACCATCAATCGTATGCTCTCTGCCCTGAAGAGCTTCTATCGATATCTGTTGCGCACGCAAAGAGTAAAAAGTGACCCTACGCGTGGTGTGAAGACTCAGAAGCAGAGCCTCAAACTGCCCTCCTATGTTCGCCAGCAGAGTATGTTGCAGCTGTTGGAGCAGAGCGAGCCTTCACCTCGCGATAAATTTTTGTTGCTACGCAACAGTTTGATTCTGGAGTTGCTCTATGGGTGTGGCTTGCGCCTCAGCGAGTTGATGGGTTTGGATGTTGATGATTTTAACCCCTCGAGCCGCACCTTAGTTGTTGATGGTAAGGGAGATAAGCAACGAGCAATACCTGTCAGTGAGTACCTCTCAGAAAAAATTTTGGAATATATTTCTTTAATAAATAGGCAAAAAATTTGCAGAATTGAAGAAAAAGCACTAATTTTAACACAGAAAGGAAAGAGAATCTCGCGAATAACCGTCTATCGCGTAGTTAGGCAGCAGATGGAGAGCGCAGATGTAAAGTGCAGGCGCAGTCCTCACTCTCTGCGTCATACCTTTGCAACTTTGTTGCTCAACAATGGAGCAGATATGCGCGAGATTCAAGAACTTTTGGGTCACTCCTCGTTGCGTTCGACTCAGGTCTATACGCACAATACGATAGGTGATTTGCAGAAAGCCTATGCCAAAGCCCATCCGCGCGAGAAGCAGTAGCGGCTTTGACTCCCAAGGCTACATATATATATATTATTAACCACTAAAATTTTTTGGGTATGAAGGTAAACATTCAATCCGTAAAATTCGACGCTGATAAGCGTTTGATCGAATTTGTAGAGAACAAGATGGCAAAGCTCGACCGATTTGTTGAACGAGCAACCGGAGCAGATGTAATCCTTAAGTTGGATAAGGACCACGAAAAGGGCAATAAGGTAGCCACCATTACCATTCGCATACCCGGCGATGATTTGATTGCCGAAGATCAGGCAAAGAGTTTCGAGGAGGCGGTTGATAATTGCATTGATGCACTGAAACGTCAAATCGAGAAGAATAAGAGATAAGACTCTTATTTTGCGATTTTCAAACAGAATGGGGCTGTCCGACATATTTAGCGGGCAGCCCCTAAAATTGAAAAACTAAAGATGGCAAAAAAGGTTAAAGAGATTACATACAGCCAAGCAATGGCTCAAATAGAAGAGACCTTGCAGAGCCTCAGAGAGGAGAATCTGTCGGTCGATACTCTTGCCCAAAGGGTTAAGCAGACCACTGAACTTATATTGCTTTGTCGTAAAAGATTGCTCGATGTTGAGCAAGAGATAAAACAGACCTTAAGCAATGAAGAGAGTCGTTAAGTGGGCTTTAGCTCATCTGCCACGCCCCCTGTTGCAAAGGCTTGCGTCGTGGATGGTGCCACTCTATGGGCTGTTGCTTCGGGGCAGGGGTTACACCTGCCCTGTGTGCGGTTCGAGTTTTCGTAAGATGTTGCCCTATGGCTATCTCGTGCAGCGTGATAATGCGTTGTGTCCCAATTGTATGGCTCTGGAGCGACACCGCCTGCTGTGGTTGTGGCTCAAGCGCGAAACGGACCTCTTTACCTCCTTGCCGCGCCTGCTGCATATAGCTCCCGAGGTGTGCCTGATGCGCCACCTTAAGCGTAGCTACAAGGGGCAGAAGCAGAACTACGTGACTGCCGATTTGGAGTCGCCATTGGCTCACCTGCACTTCGATGTGATGCAGATACCGCTTGCCGACGAGAGCTTCGATGTGATAATCTGCAACCATCTGCTCGAACATGTGGAGAGCGACAAAAAGGCTCTCTCGGAGTTGAGGCGTGTGTTGCGTAGGGGCGGATGGGCTGTTTTGCTCTCTCCGATCGACTACTCGCGTGAACATACTTTCGAAGATGATTCGATAACCGACCCTGAGGAGCGCACGCGCCTGTTTGGACAGTACGACCACCGAAGAGTCTATGGCCGAGATTATGTCGAGAGGTTGCGCGAGGCGGGCTTCGAAGCCCAAGAGATTGACTATGCTGCTCGACTGACCGACCAAGAGAGGCGAGAATATGCACTTACAGACGAGAAAATATATGTGGTCAGAAAACCGTTAGGTTGATAAAACTTGAGGATAATGAATACAAAGATAGAATCGTTACATAAGCTGATAGCTTCGAATTTCTCGACAACAACTCAGGAGATTGCTCATCGCGCACTCAGTTTTGCCATCGAGAGTCTCGGCGAGCGTACGCGCTATAACGGCAGACCCTTAATAGAGCATAGTATAGAGGTTGCCCGTATCGTCATTGAGGAGGTGGGCTTGGGGCGTAACTCCACAGCCTCGGCACTGCTTCACGATGCAGTCAGAGTGGCGCACAAGGAGCTAAGCAAGGAGGATTTCGGCGAGTTTATGGTGGATTTCAAGGCAAAGTTTGGAGCCGAAGTTGCCGGTATAACTATGGGACTGTGCAACATCTCCGACCTGAAACTCAAGGTGGCAAAAGAGCAGGCAGACGATTTCCGTGATATGATTGTCGCTTACTCCGAGGACCCGCGTGTCATCCTCATCAAACTTGCCGACCGACTCGAGGTTATGCGCTCGTTGGCTATGTTTCCGGCGGCCAAACGCCGTAAGAAGAGTTGGGAGAGCCTCAATCTCTATGCCCAGATAGCCCATAAGTTGGGTCTGTATAGTATCAAGAGCGAACTCGAGGATTTGGCGCTTAAATACCTCGAGCCTCAAGATTATAACCATATATGCAAAAAACTCGAAGATAGCGAAAAGGAGCGACAACTCTATATCTCCAAGTTTTTGCAGCCCATCATCCAGCAGCTCGATAAGCAGTCGCTCAAATATCATATTAAGAGTCGCACAAAATCGGTCTATTCGATATGGACCAAAATGCGCAAGCAGCATGTGCCGTTTGAGGGGGTGTTCGATATCTTTGCATTGAGAATCATTATCGACTGCCCGCGTGAGGACGAGAAGCGTCTGTGTTGGACGGTCTATTCCATTGTGAGCGATATCTATACGCCCAATACGGAACGTATGCGCGACTGGATAACTATTCCCAAATCAAATGGTTACGAGTCGTTGCACACCACCGTGTCGGGTGGCGGAGGCAGATGGGTCGAGATTCAGATTCGTACCGAGCGTATGGATGCGGTAGCCGAGCGTGGAATTGCTGCACATTGGCGTTATAAGGGGGTGAACCAAGGTGGTCAGAGTAGCGAGATGTGGCTGGGCAGATTGCGCTCACTGCTCGAGGAGAAGAAGACCTCGATAGCCGAACGATTTGATGCTCAACCCCGCACAAAAGAGATTTTTGCCTTCACACCCAATGGCGATATTCGTAAGTTACCCGAGGGGGCAACGGTCCTCGACTTCGCATTCGACATACACACCTCGCTTGGCTCGACCTGCTCGGGCGGAAAGATAAATGGGCGTGCCGTTTCGATTCGTGAGACGCTCCATAATGGCGATATTGTGGAGATTATGACACAGAAAAACCAATTTCCGAAGGCAGATTGGCTCAATGCCGTGGTCACGACCAAGGCGCGCTCGAGGATTAAGGCATACATACGCGAAGAGCAGCTTAAGAATGCCCGTATAGGTAGAGAGGAGTTGGAGCGCAAACTCAAAAATTGGAAGGTGGAAAAGCCTATCGATGAGTGTGTGGGTTACTTGGCTAAACATTTTAAGCTTCGTACTGGAACCGAACTCTATGCCCTGATAGCCACGCAGAAAATCGAAATCGGAAGTGTAAAGGAGATTCTGAACCATTGGCTGTCGGGAGCTGCTGACGAGGAGCGTCGTCAAGCAGCCGCCGAGCAGGAGGCAGAGAAGTTGCGCGTAGCCTCGCAACGCGAACAGCCTAAGGTGAAGAGCGATGCTCTGATAATCGACGATTCGATACAGAAAATAGAGTATAAGCTGGCTAAGTGTTGTAACCCGATAAAGGGCGACGATATATTCGGATTTATCACTATCGGAACTGGAATCACTATCCACCGTACGGATTGTCCTAATGCTCGTCGCCTCAGAGAGAACTTTCCTTATAGGGTGATAGATGCTAAGTGGAGAGATAGCGCCGATGGTGCTTTCCGTGTGAGTATCAATATCGTAGCTAAGGACGAATCGGGAATTATAGGTCAAATTACTGATATCATCACCAACCACCTTAAGCTCAATCTGCGCTCAATGTCGTTTGAGAATCGTGGAGATAATCTTGTGGGCGTGGTGGCTGTCGAGGTTCCCAATCTCGGCGTAGTGGATATGCTGTTGCACTCTCTGCTTCGTGTAAAGAGCATACTGCGAGCATATCGATAGGATTGGAGTTATTTACGACTGAGCCGTTATATGCCGCTTGAAAGCAAAGGTCCTTAACTGATTGATAGCTAAGGGCTTTTGCTTTTGTGTTTAACTTTTCTACTGTCCATCGGAATTGGGCTTATTGGTCAAAATTAGTACATAAAATAGGGGCAATCGATTGATTTATATAT
>CAZFQU010000087.1:0-6219 GCA_964521245.1 uncultured Alistipes sp.
GGTGAAATAACTTACAGAGCTGTAATTATTTTTTTTGATTTTAGAGGAGCAGATTTTGTGGCGACGAATCAACGGTCAGCAGCGAGATATATTTTTTGATTTTAGGCGAGGAGATTCTGTGCCAACGAAGATTGCCCCGGATAGGACATATTTGATATATTTCCTATCCGGGGCAAGCAAGGCGGTGCGGAATTTACCGCATATAAATCGAAAAATCTAAATTAGCGACCACTATTACTGATACGCTCCCTCAACCTCGCATTGAAACCATCAGCCTTTATCAGCTCTTCGAGGGTCAAATGCATACGGTAACGCCAATAGTAGCGAGGTATTGCAGGCACGTTGATACGCTCCTCTTGAGGCATCTGGCGACGAATCTCGCCATCCTCAGCCAACCAATCCTGAAGGGGCAGAATCACCAACATAGAGGGCGATGCGAGGTGTATCGAGAGAATCTTCTCGGCAATCCACGGCTCAAGGAACTGAGGAGCTTCGCCTCCGCAGTGGAGAGTGTTGTTGTAGAAACGCTGAGAGGTCTCTCTATCCTCCTCCCACCAAGCACGAATGGGTGCCATATCGTGGGTCGATGTTGCCGACACCGAGCGATAGGGATAGTGCCAAGTGTCGCCAAACTCTGCTGTGGGGTCCTTGGGCATACGCTGAATTTCGAGCGAGAGAATCTGCAAGTCGCTCATCACCTGAGGTACGCAGTCGGGAATCATACCGAGGTCCTCGCCACAGACAAGCATACGGTTCGAAGCCAACAGGGGAGGTAACTTACGCATAGCCTCCTCGCGCCAGAAGTCGTTGTGGCGACGATAGTAGAAGTCGTTGTAGAGTCTGTCGAACGATGCACGCTCCTCGGCGCTGAGTGCGCGATAGCTGTATGTGAACTGAGCCGAGATACGGGGGTGATACTGACCGCGCTTTACGGGGTCCTCCACGAAGAGTACCTCGTCGATAAGACCCATCAGCGACTCGGCAATGTGGCGACTACGCTCGTCATCCTTGCCTTTGAAGAGAGTCTCAATCTTACGCTGGGTGTTGACACACTCTTTGAGGGTGTAGCGACCATAACCCGCATCGTCGAGATAGGTCGAGCGTACATGGTCGGCAGCATCGCCGAAGAAGTCGCCCAGCATATAGTTGTAGATGTATGGCTCGGCGTGACGTGTGTGGTTGAACCACAAGCCGTAGCTGCGAATCTCATCTTCCCAGAGGGGCAGTGCGGGATTGAAGTGTCCCAAAAGACCGTGTACACACTCGTAGGGAATCTCCCAGATGCGGAAGAAACCGAGGATGTGGTCGATACGGTAAGCATCGAAATACTCTGCCATCTTCTTAAAACGAGCCTTCCACCAAGCGAAGCCGTCCTGTGCCATACGCTCCCAATTATAGGTCGGGAAGCCCCAATTCTGACCCAATACCGAGAAGTCATCGGGCGGGGCACCTGCCTGCGAATTTATGTGGAAGAGGTCGGGGTTAACCCACGCATCGCAACTCGTGCGACTGATGCCGATGGGTATGTCGCCCTTGAGGATAACGCCGTGAGCGTGAGCATAGTTACGCACCTCAGAGAGCTGCTTATCCAAGTGGTATTGAGTGAAATATACTAACTGTACACTCTCTGCCTCGGGAGACGAAGCCGAGGTGAACTTCTCGATGTCGCGAGGAGTGCAACTTGCCCACTTACCCCACTTCGAGAAGTCGGGTGTCGAGTACTTGTCGCGCAGGGTGCAGAACGCAGCATAGGGGCGCAACCAATATTCGTTCTTGGCAAAGAAACTCTTGAACTCCTTCGAGCTGAGGGTCTTTTCGCCCTGCTCTGCAAATATCTGTTTCAGATACTCACGCTTTGCGTTGTTCACCCTCTCGTAGTCAACATCCGAAAGCGCATTAAGCTCCTTGCCGAGCTTACGGTACTCAGCCATCGCCTTCTTGCTCTTGAGCGTACCCACAGCCTCGAGGTTGATGAATTGGGGGTGGAGTGCAAATGTGGAGTTGGCATTGTAGGGATAGGAGTCCTGCCAAGTGCCGGTCATCGTGGTATCGTTGATGGGCAGAATCTGGATAACTTTAAGTCCCGTAAGCTCAGCCCAATCGACCATCTTCTTCAGGTCGTAGAACTCACCCACGCCAAAGCTATCGTCAGAACGCAACGAGAATACGGGAATGGCAACACCCGCACCACGCCAAGGCAGACCCTCGCTGCGGAAGCGCAATCCGGCCTCGACAATAGCACCCTTAGCGGTGCGCAAAGAGTAGCTCCACTGACGGTTTTCGCCACCCTCCCAAGCTACAACCTCGCCGGTCGATGCACGCTTGATGATGAACTTATAGCCAAAGGTTGTGGGCAACTTCTGAGCCTTGACAGCCACCTGCCACAGAGGGAAGTGAGCATCGCTCAGTGAAATAGCCTTGTCGGGATTCCAATTACCCAACTGCTCGCCATCGCCTACCAGAGCAACCACCTCGTCGTGGCGCACTGTGGGAGCCTCTACCGAGAAGAGAATGGTGCCCGCAGCCACCATAGCGGGCTTCTGACGCTTCTGACGCGAGAATATGCCGTCGGTGAAAGCCGACGAATAGAACGACCCCTCGGCGGGTTGCGACGACCAACGGTCGTAAATCGAACACTCGGTAAGACTCTTCGATGCTACGAAGGTGTGAGGCTTACCCCACTCCTCGCGCAGAGTCTGATTCTTCTCGCCAACGATGCGATATGTGTAGCTGAACGATGCTCCGGCAGGAACCTCGACACTCAACGACCATACACCATCGGTATAGCGCATAGCATAGAGAGGGTTAAGTTCCAGACGCTCTGCATCTGATGGGTTGAGTACCATACAGAGGTTTTCGCCCCAAGAGGTGTGGTACTCTACTTCGAAGTAAAGTTTCATATTATAAGTGTTGTTAAATTTAACCTTTCTAACCCTCAAAGATAACCAATTTTATTCTATTTTGCAAATCAGAACTCAAAAACATAAACAACAAGGGCTACCCTACCATTATTTTTTGGTTTGGATAGCCCGTCGGATTTTGTTAAGGTATCTGCTAAAGCAATAATTTGCGCAACTCTTCGCAACTGCTCTGCGGGTCGTTGTGATTGAAGAGGAAGCCTTCGATACCGCACTCCTTGGCAGCCGTGATGTTCGCCTCCCTGTCGTCGATAAACAGCGAAGCGGAGCCGTCGAGCTGAAAACGCTCCAGCAGACGGTTGTATATCTCAGGCTCGGGCTTTACGGTAAGCTCCTCACACGAGACCACATCGCCGTCGAAGTATTGATAGACGGGCTGTTGGCGCAGAAAATCGATAAATTCGCGCGACATATTCGACAAAACATAGAGTTTGTAGCCCGCAGCCTTGAGGTCCTTAATAAGCTCCTCGGTGGGCTTTATCGCCTCCTGCTTGCCGACAGCCAACTTCACATACTCTACACACTGCTCACGGCTCACACCCTTATCCTTGCACAAAAGGTCGATAACCTCTTTAAGCGTGAGCGTGCCTCTATCATACTCCTCCCAGAATAGGGGCATCTTCGGGAAACGAACAAACGAAAAGAAGTCGATAAAGTCGGGCGTACACTTCTTGGGGTCGCGCCTGAAGACCACACCGCCAAGGTCGAAAATTATATTTTTGGCTCTTTTTACACTCATCGGGACTTATTTTATATGTATGGTATATGGGTGATAATGGGCTTATGTTGGTGGCGTAGGGCTACAACTCGTCAATGGTGCTTTCCAAATCCTTGAGCAACTTCTCCGACTTTTCGGTCAAATCCTTTACCGCCTTGTCAGCCTTCTGCTCAAACTCCTCGGCACCCTGCTTTGCCTTCTTGCCCAACTCGCGTGCATCATCCTCAAGCTCGTTTTCTACATAGTCTTTTGCCGACTCAATGCCCTCTTCCAACTTCTGGTCGATGTTGTATGCCTGACGCACACCATTGATAAAGTCGGCGGATTTGTCGTAAGCTCTGCAACCCGAGAAGAGTACTTCGTAGTAGAGAACTTTGGCACGCTCCTCGGTGGTCATCTCACCCTTGAAACGATTGTAATACTCGGTGCGATAAAGTTCGAACTGCTCCTCTTTGTCGGTCCAATCCTCAGTCGTGTAGCTCTTGTATTCTGCCAATACCTCGTCAACAAAAGCTTCATAATCAGCCATATAGCTCTCTTTGGTCATAGGCGAACAACCAATCGCCATAATAGCCACCATAAGTGTTGTAAATGCCTTGAAAATGTTTTTCATCGTCTGTAAGGTTTTAAGTCAGAGCAAAGATAGTTATTTTTTTGTTTTAAGAGAAATCAACGGTCAGCAGCGAGAGTTATTTTTTGATTTTAGAGGAGCAGATTTGTTCTTAAACGAAGAGGGTCGCCGATGGGTAGTACTTGACGTACGTCCCATTGGCGACCCTCAAGAGCAAGGACAAATATGCCCTATAAAATCGAAAAATTAGCTTCCGAAGTTATCGTAAAGTATATTCTCTGGCGGAACACCAAGTGAATCGAGCATACTTACTACCGACGAAATCATCATCGGGGGTCCGCACATGAGGTAGATACAATCCTCGGGAGCCTCGTGGTTCTTGAGATAGTTCTCATAAAGCACGTTGTGAACGAAGCCTGCGGTGTAAGCTACGCCCTTGGCATCAGCATCGGGGTCGGGACGGTCCAGAGCGAGGTTCATCTTGAAGTTGGGGAAGTCCTTCTCAATCTGGTTGAACTCGTCCATATAGGGAGCCTCCTTCAGTGCGCGTGCGCCATACCAGAACGATACGGGACGCTTGGTCTTCTCGGTCTTGAAGAGGTGCATCAGGTGGCTACGCATAGGAGCCATACCTGCACCACCACCGATAAAGATAAGCTCCTGTGTGTCGGGCAGGTTCTCGTCGAGGAAGAACTCGCCGTAGGGACCCGAGATGGTCACCTTGTCACCGGGCTTACGCGAGAATACGTAAGAGGAGCAGATACCGGGGTTAACCTTCATAAAGCCACCATTCACGCGGTCGAAGGGAGGAGTTGCGATACGGATGTTGAGCATAATGATGTTACCCTCGGCAGGGTGATTAGCCATCGAGTATGCACGGAACGTATCCTCGGGGTTGGTGGTAACCAAATCCCACATTTTGAACTTATCCCAATCCTCGCGGAACTGAGGCTCGATATCCATATCCGAGAACTTAATCTCCTTGTATGCGGGGATGTCAATCTGAATATAGCCACCCGAACGGAAGTTAAGGTTCTCACCCTCGGGAAGTTTCACGACGAACTCCTTGAGGAAGGTCGAGATAGAGCGGTTAGAAACCACCTCACACTCCCACTTCTTGACGCCAAGTACAGCCTCGGGAACACGAATCTTCATATTCTCCTTGACCTTAACCTGACAGCCCAGACGCCAATGCTCCTTCTGCATCTTGCGAGGGATGAAGCCTGTCTCGGTGGGCAGGATGTCGCCACCGCCCTCCATAACCTGACACTTACACATACCGCAAGCGCCACCTCCACCACAAGCCGAGGGAAGGAATACTTTGTTCTCGGAGAGTGTAGCAAGCAGTGTAGAGCCACTCTCTGCCTGAAGCACCTTCTCGCCATCGTTGATATCGATGGTCACAGCACCCGACGAGGTGAGCTTTGCCTTAGCAAAGAGAAGCAGACCTACGAGCAGCATTGTCACCACAAAGAAGGCGACAATAGCAACAATGATAATTGAAATGTCCATTACTTAATCTCTTTTTTAAGGTTACAACTGAATACCACTGAAAATCATAAATGCAATACCCATCAGACCGGTGATGATAAATGCGATACCGGGACCCTTAAGGGCAGCGGGGATGTGCGAGTAGGTGGTCTTCTCGCGGATAGCAGCCATCATAACGATAGCCAGCCACCAACCCATACCCGAACCAAGACCATAGATGATAGCGTCCCAAATCGAGGTCAACTCGGCAGCATCGACCTTCTGCTGCATAAAGAGCGAGCCACCCATAATCGCACAGTTAACGGCGATAAGAGGCAAGAAGATACCGAGCTGGTTGTAGAGTGCGGGCGAGAACTTCTCGACAGCCATCTCCACGAGCTGGGTAAATGCAGCAATGGTAGCAATGAAGATGATGAAGGTCAAAAAGCTGAGGTCAACCTCGCTGAAACCCCTCCATCTCAAAGCACCGGGCATTAATATTTATTGGTATAGCATGTAGTTCAAAGGCACGGTCATCACCT
>CAZFQU010000088.1:0-6170 GCA_964521245.1 uncultured Alistipes sp.
GAGTTCTTGAAGAAGTTCCTCAACGAGCAGGGTAAGATTCTTCCCCGTCGTCTCACCGGTACTTCGCAGAAATTCCAGAAGAAGGTTGCTCAGGCGGTTAAGCGCGCTCGT
Organism: uncultured Alistipes sp.; assembly: GCA_964521245.1. Taxonomy (GTDB): domain Bacteria; phylum Bacteroidota; class Bacteroidia; order Bacteroidales; family Rikenellaceae; genus Alistipes. The sequence continues at coordinate 112 of CAZFQU010000088.1, forward strand.
CACCTCGCAATTCTGCCTTTCGTAACCGATTGTATGAAATAATTAAAGAGGAGGAGAGTATTATGGAAGTAATTCTTATCAAGGATATCGAGAATTTGGGCTACGCTAACGACATCGTAAACGTAAAGCCCGGCTATGCAAACAACTACCTCATTCCTCAGGGCTTTGCTAAGGCTGCAACCGCATCGGCTAAGAAGGTGCTGGCTGAGAACCTTAAGCAGCGCGCTCACAAGGATGCTAAGATTCTGGCTGACGCTCAGGCTCTGGCTGAGAAGATTGAGAACCTGCCTCTTACTATCACCGTTAAGGCTGAGGAGGGTAAGATTTTCGGTTCGGTAACTTCGGCTGACCTCGCTGAGGCTCTGGCTGCTAAGGAGGTTGTGGTTGATCGTAAGGCAATCACCGTTGACGCAGTTAAGACCGTTGGTGAGTATGAGGCTACCGCTAAGCTTCACCGTGAGGTTAAGGCTACCATCAAGTTCAGCGTAGTAGCTGCTGAGGAGTAAGCCATATTCTCAACAAAATGAGAGCCGTCCTATTCGTAGGATGGCTCTTTTTTTGTGTCTGCAAATCAGGGTTTTACCTCTTGTTTGCGGTACGAATAGACCACAAGTGCGATGCCTATAAAGACTACCGCAGCAAAGAGCAGTGTGTCGGCTTGCAGTTTGTCGAGTCCCATTGCTACCGATATGATGATTGCTGCTATGGGTTGCAGATAACCGTATATGCTGGTCTCCATGGGTCGTACGCTCTGGAGACCATAGTTGAATAGAAAGTTTGGTAGCCACGTCAACATTAGTAAGACCGCCACAAGGGCGATTATCGACTCTCTGTTCCATACGCCCCAGCCGTGTTCTATGCCCGAGCCTATGCCAAACGGCAGAGATATTATTGTGGCGATGGAATAGACCCATACGAGAAGGGTCGTAACGCTATATTTTTCGAGCGTTGACTTGAGCCATACCGTGTAGAGTGCAGTGGAGGCTACGCCTGCTGTAATTAGCAGATTACCAATCAAGTCCGACTTCTCATGCGACTCGGCTCCGCCCCAGATTATAACGGCTATTGCTCCGGCTAATCCGAGCGTCAACCCCGCAACTTTTAGCTTTGTAAGGCGGTCGATGCCGGCAGCCACCGAGAGTGATAGCACGATAAGCGGACCGGCAGTATTGATTATCGAGCCATTGATGGGCGAGGAGCGTGAGAGTCCGAACATCATACATCCCTTGTGAAGAACTCCGATGAGCAGTGCTGCCCCAATCACCATTGGGATATCGTGTTTGTCTATTCTCTTTAGATTTCCGCTCAACGAGGCAGCCACGATTGCAAAAATGGCTGTTACTCCCAAAGCCAATGTTAGAAGCAGGGTGGGATGCAGGTGTTTTGGTAATAGTAGGTGGTAGAGAGGATAGTCGAATGCCCATAGCAGATTACTGCCCACGAGGGCAAGGTGGGGTAGGAGGTTGTGAGTGGTTTTGCCAAGTCTATTTTCCATTGCTTGTGTTTTGGTGAGAGAGAGGTAGCAAAAAAGAGACCAAACATTTAAGTTGGTCTCTAAAAGTCGTTGACGATATTTGCTACTCCATCTGTTTGTAATCGCGAGCCAAACCACCCTCGGCAGTCTCCTTGTAGAGTGAGGGTAGGTCGTGTCCGGTCTGTTTCATCACGTGTAGAACGCGGTCGTATGAAACGCGGTGTGTACCATCGGTGAAAGCGGAGTATATGTTGGCATCCAAGGCTCGAGTTGCAGCGTAGGCATTTCTCTCGATGCAGGGAATCTGCACCATTCCGCATACGGGGTCGCAGGTCATACCTAAGTGGTGTTCCAAACCCATCTCTGCGGCATATTCGATTTGTGCTGGCGAGCCACCGAAGAGTTGGTTTGCAGCCGCAGCTGCCATTGCGCAAGCTACGCCTACCTCCCCCTGACAGCCCATTTCAGCTCCCGAAATCGAGGCATTCGTCTTGGCGATGTTGCCCACCAAACCGGCAGTTGCCAAGGCGCGATGTATGCGTGTGTCGCTGAATCCGTGGTTTTTTTGCAGGTGGTAGAGTACTGCCGGTACAACGCCACACGAGCCACACGTGGGGGCAGTCACAATCTCGCTGCCGGCAGCGTTCTCCTCGCTCACAGCCAGTGCATATGAGAATACCAAACCTCTGGTTTGCAGGTTTGCCTTGTAGCCCAGAGCCTTGATGTGGTATTTTGATGCCTTGCGACTAAGGTTGAGCGGACCGGGTAACACGCCTTCGGCTTCAAGACCTCGCTCTACGGCATTGCGCATCACTTGCCACACTTGGGCAAGGTGGTCCCAAATGTCGCTATCCTCACACTCGGTAACATACTCCCAATAGGACTTTCCCGTTCTTTCGCACCAACCCAAAATCTCGCTCATGTGGGTCATCTTGTAGATTGACGGCGACTGACTTAGAGGCTTATTATCTTCTGCCAACGCACCGCCGCCGATGCTGTAAACTGTCCACTCATCGTAGCACTTGCCATCCTCGCCTACTGACTCAAATCGCATACCGTTGGTATGGTATGGGAGTACTATCTGTGGCTGCCAATCGATATCTACCTGCTTGGGAGATAACGCTTCGATAATTGCAGCGTCGGTCATGTGCCCTTTGCCCGTAGCGGCGAGCGAACCGTAGAGGGTGACCTTGAATGAAGGAGCTTCGGGGTGACGCTCCTTGTATTGCTCGGCAGCCCTGCGTGGAGCCATCGTGTGGCTTGACGAGGGTCCGTGTCCTATTCTGAACAACTCTTTGAGTGTCTTCATGATTTTATAATTTTTTAACCTAACCGTCCGCAAAGATAGAAAAAATATGGTAATTTAAGTAAAGTGTCGGCATATTAACCTAGGGTTGTTGGCTCCCGATTGTCGCACCATTGGTTGGGTGGTTGTGCAGATGAAGATTGGTAATAGGTTTTGGTGGAAAAATTTGTTGAGAATCTGTTGATAGTTTTCGCTCGGAAATTTGGTTGTTATGACTTTTAGAGTTATCTTTGTCCTTGATACAGATTTTAATCAAACTCAGCCGTAAATGAAGCTAAAACGCGATATAGACCACCCAAAGCGAGCAACGAAGGTCAAACAAAGTTGCAGTAACTTGTGGGCATCAACTCTTCAGGTTGTGCATTGCGCAAAAGTGTGGTTGAGTGTGCAAATATAAATCGTTATGACAGATTGCGTCATAGCGGTTTTTTCGTTATTTGTATTGTGTGTAAATAGTTGAATTTTAATTGAAAAACAGAATAAATATTATGAAGAAAGTAGCAGTTATTATGGGTTCGACGAGCGACTGGGACGTTATGAAGGCGGCAGTTGAGACTCTCGAAGAGTTGGGTATCGAGTATGAGAAGCGTGTCATCAGCGCACACCGTACACCTCACCTTATGGTCGAGTATGCCGAGTCGGCAAAGCAGCGCGGCATAGGTTGTATTATTGCCGGTGCGGGTGGTGCTGCTCACGTTGCAGGTGTTACTGCGGCACTTACCACCATTCCCGTTATCGGCGTGCCTATCAAGTCGGCTGCTCTGAATGGCTTGGACTCGTTGCTCTCGATTGTGCAGATGCCCGGTGGTATTCCCGTATCGACCGTAGCAATCAACGGTGCAAAGAATGCTGCACTCATAGCTGCATCGATTTTCGCCCTTACGGAGCCTGAACTTGAGTCTCGTTTGGAGGATTTCCGCAAGCGTCAGACTCAGAAGGTGCTTGAGGCTGAGTTGTAATCTTGATTTCACCCAAAGTTGATTATGAAGAATTATCGCATATACGTTGAAAAATATCCTCAGTTTCAGGTCGAGGCGCAGAGCCTGAAGCGTGAGCTGAATGATAACCTCGCACTCGGACTCGATGAGTTGCGCTTGGTGAATGTCTATGACCTCTTTGGCTTTAGCGAGGAGCTGAAGGAGAAGTGTCGCTACTCGGTATTTGGCGAGGTGGTTACCGACTCGGTTAGCGACGAGTGTGACTTGGAGGGTAAGAGCTATTTGGCTGTGGAGTTTCTGCCCGGTCAGTTCGACCAGCGTGCAGCATCGGCTGTGGATTGTGTAAAGCTTATCGACCCTGAGGCTCAGGTGAAGATTCGCTCGTCGAAGATTCTTATCTTCTCGCCCGCCTTGAGCCCTGAGCAGATGGCAAAACTCAAGCACTACTACATCAATGCTGTGGAGTCGCGCGAGAAGAACCTCGACGTACTTTCGGAGCGTGAGGATACCTCCGTGGCTGAGGTTCCCGTATTGGAGGGCTTTATCGAACTTGGTGAGGAGCAGCTCCACACCTTCTGCAAGGAGTATGGCCTTGCGATGAATGCCGACGATTTGCGTGAGGTGGTCAGCTATTTCCGCTTAGAGGGTCGCAATCCCCGCGAGACGGAGCTTCGTATTTTGGATACCTATTGGAGCGACCACTGCCGTCACACAACTTTCACCACCGAGCTTGAGGGCATAACCGTTGAGGAGTCCTTCGTCAAGAGCGAAATCGAGGATTCGCTTGCCCTGTATCTGAATATTCGTCGTGAGTTGGGTCGTGAGCAGAAGAGTATCTGCCTGATGGATATCGCAACCATTGGTGCGCGTTGTCTTAAGAAGCGTGGTCTGCTCGATGATATGGAGGTTAGTGAGGAGAATAATGCTTGCTCGATATTTGTCGATGTTGATGTCGATGGCGAGGTTGAGAAATGGCTGCTTCAGTTCAAGAACGAGACCCACAACCACCCCACCGAGATTGAGCCTTTTGGTGGTGCATCGACCTGTCTTGGCGGTGCAATCCGCGACCCGCTGTCGGGTAGAAGCTATGTATATCAGGCAATGCGTGTGACGGGTGCCGGTAATATCTTTGCTCCAGTTAGCGAGACGATGAAGGGTAAGCTCCCCCAGTCGATTATCAGCCGCAAGGCAGCTGCCGGATACTCGAGCTATGGTAATCAGATTGGTCTGGCAACTACCCACTTGCGCGAGATTTTCCACCCCAACTACGTTGCCAAGCGTATGGAGATTGGTGCCGTTGTTGGTGCGGTGAAGGCTGAGAATGTACGTCGCGAAAGACCTATGCCCGGTGACGTGGTTATTATGCTGGGCGGAAGAACGGGTCGTGACGGTGTTGGTGGTGCAACGGGTTCGTCGAAGGAGCATACCGAGTCGTCGCTCGAGAGTTGCTCGAGTGAGGTGCAGAAGGGTAATGCCCCCGAGGAGCGTAAGTTGGAGCGTCTGTTCCGTCGCGCGGAGGTTACTCGTCTGATTAAGAAATCGAACGATTTTGGTGCCGGAGGTGTCAGCGTAGCTATTGGCGAGCTTACCGATGGTTTGGATATATGGCTCGACAGAGTAAAGACCAAGTATAGCGGTCTGAATGCTACGGAGCTTGCAATCAGTGAGTCGCAGGAGCGTATGTCGGTGGTTATCGAGGCTAAGGACGTAGAGGAGTTCTGCCGCTATTGTGCCGAGGAGAATATCGAGACCACTCACGTTGCAAACGTTACCGATACGGCTCGAATGAGAATGTACTATAAGGGTGAGTTGATGGTTGACCTGAGCCGTGAGTTTATCGACTCGGCAGGTGCAAAGCACTATGCGACAGCATCGATTGGTGAGGTTGAGAATCGCAATCCCTTCGTGCGCGAGATTGAGGGTGCGAACCTCGAGGAGCGTTTCAAGGCTAACCTCTGTGACGACAACGTACTCTCGCAGAAGGGTCTTATCGAGATGTTCGACTCCACAATCGGAGCATCGACCGTCCTTATGCCCTATGGTGGTCGCACACAGCAGACCGAGACTCAGGTGTCGATTCAGAAGCTGCCTGTTGACGGCTATACCGACACTGCGTCGATTATGGCTTATGGCTACAACCCCTTCCTAATGTCGTGGAGCCCCTATCACGGTGCTGCCTACTCGGTTGTAGAGGCTTGTGCAAAGGTGGTAGCTGCAGGTGCGCGCTACGATAAGATGCGTTTCTCGTATCAGGAGTATTTCGAGCGTATGACCCACGATTCACGCACTTGGGGTAAGCCCCTTAGCGCACTGCTCTCGACGCTGAAGATGCAGGTGGAGC
>CAZFQU010000089.1:0-6127 GCA_964521245.1 uncultured Alistipes sp.
TTTATACTTTGTGGAATATGTTATGTAAAAAAAATATTTAGGACAATATTGGGTGAAACCCTCCTAAAATCGATTTTAGAGCTATTTTTTGGTTGTCGAGGTGGTAAATGTAAATTTTATTTATACCTTTGCACCCATAATAACATATGTCACAAAAGTTGGCATAAAAGTCTGAATTAACCCGACAATAATGAAAACATTCCAAACGGTAGGCGAGCTTAAGGCAGCCCTTCAAGGCGTTAATCCCGAGGATGTGGGTTTTGTTCCCACAATGGGTGCATTGCACGCCGGTCATCGCTCGTTAGTCGAGCTTGCTCGCAAAGAGAACCGTATTGTGGTGGTCAGCGTATTCGTTAACCCCACACAGTTCAACGATAAAAACGATTTGAAACACTATCCGCGTACCCCCGAAGCTGATGAGGCCATGCTTGCCGAGGTGGGTGTGGACTATGTGCTGATGCCCTCGGTCGAGGAGATTTATCCCGAGCCTGATACCCGTCAGTTCGATTTTGGTCAGATTGATAAGGTCATGGAGGGTGCTACACGTCCCGGACACTTCAACGGTGTAGCTCAGGTGGTGAGTCGCCTGTTCGATATCGTTAAGCCCCATAAGGCATACTTCGGCGAGAAGGATTTTCAGCAGATTGCCGTAATCAAGGCTATGATTCGTCAGCTCGAAATCCCCGTCGAGATTGTACCTTGCCCCATTGTTCGCGATGTGGATGGCTTGGCTCTCTCGTCGCGCAACCAGCTGCTCACCCCTCAGCATCGTGAGGCTGCTCCCCACATCTACTCAACACTCAAGCGTGCCGTGGAGCTTAGCTCGACAATGAACCCCTTGCAACTCAAGGAGTGGGTTAAGGAGCAGGTTGAGAGCAACCCCCTGCTCAAGGTCATCTATTACCAGTCGGTTGACGGACTTTCGCTTTCGGAAGTTGAGTCGTGGGCAGACTCGGACCATATTCAGGGTTGCATCGCCGTTCAGGCAGGTGATATTCGTTTAATTGATAATATCCGCATTAAGTAATGAAGTTTCAGGTAGAGGTCGTAAAGTCGAAGTTGCACCGTGTGACCGTAACACAGGCAAACCTTAACTATGTGGGTAGCATAACTATCGACGAGGAACTGATGGATGCAGCTAACCTTATCGAGGGTGAAAAGGTGCAGATTCTTGATATCAACAATGGTGAGCGTTTCGAGACCTATATCATCAAGGGTGAGCGTCATAGTGGTTGCATCTGCTTAAATGGCGCCGCCGCACGTAAGGTGCAGGTGGGTGATGTGATAATCATCTGCTCCTACGCCTTGATGGATTTCGAGGATGCCAAGCAGTTCAAACCATGGATTGTATTCCCCGATACGGCAACCAACACATTGGTAAAATAAGTTGAACTGATAGAGTCTAATACAATAAGAGCTGCCTTTGGGCAGCTCTTATTGTATGGTTGTAGTACGTGATTAGTAGCCGAAAATCTCCTGCTGGCTGACCTCTTGGATGGGACCGAGCTGGCGCAGGTAATACATATCCAAATCATTCTTGTCACCCAAGATGCAGTAGATATATTTGCTATCCTTAATCCACTCCTGCTGCAGACGCTTAACATCCTCGAGGGTCATATTCTGCACCTTTTCGTAGAGGAGTTTGTTGCGGTCCTTGTCGAGACCTTTCTGCTGAAGATTTACCCAGCACCAAAGTACATCTTCGCCATTCACACGCAGGGTGGAAAGCTGTGAGATAAGACTCTCCTTAGCCAGTGTAAATGCAGCCTCCGACTCGGGCATATTGTTGATAATCTCGTCGAAAGCATCGATAGCCGTTGCCATCTTGTCGTTCTGCGTAGCAATGAATGCATAGAAGAGATAGGGGTCTAAGGGTTGGTGTCCCTCGCTCAGATATGCGTATGAGGAGTATGCAAGGGCGCGAGCCTCGCGCATCTCTTGGAATACGATAGCATTCATGCCACCACCGAAGTAGTCGTTATAGAGAGCCACCACGGCATCGTTCTCGGCAGAGAAACAGCGACCAAGATTGGTAAACTGCTGGAAATATATCTGTTTAGCATCATACTGAGCAAGAATCACTCTGTTCTCGGGCGTGAGCTGGAAGGGGTAGATTCTTACGCGAGGCATCATCAATCTCTCGGCTGTGGTGTGGTTTGCCTCGATTTTGCTCTTCAGCTCCTCGACGGTGAGGGGACCATAGTAGAGTACTCGATGCTCATAATCCTTGAGCGACTGTACTCTGCCAATAAGCTCCTCGGAGGTCATCGAGCTAATCTCTTCGTTGGAGAGTGTCATGGTTCTGATGGCGTCGGCTCCGAAATAAACATAGTTGCGCAGAGCGTTGAAGTTTGCCTGCTGGTTGAATTTACGGTCGGCTCGAGCCTTCAATTTATCTGCCTTAAGCTCAGCGAGAATCTTCTCATCAGCCTTGAGGTTGGCCATATACTCCTCGGCAAGAGCCATTGCAGCCTCCATATTCTCCGATATGCCATTTATATTGATATATGTTTGGCGACCGGTCGAATAGACATTCAAATCGCAAGCAAGGTCGTAGAAGGCACGCTGAATCTGCTCCACCGATTTGGTGTCGGTGCCAAGCAGGTCGAGGTAGTCGAATGCATACGACATCATCGGGTCGCTATTGGTGCCAAAATCGTAGAGATAGATAAGCGAGAAGAGTTGGTTGTCGGTATTCTGGTTGTAGAGCAACTCCATGCCCGGTTTAATCTCCTGACGGGTCATATCCTTCTCGAAATCGATAAATCGGGGAGCGATAGGCTCGACGGTTGACTCCTTAACACCCTTCAGGAAGTCGCTCACAGCATCGCGGTTAGCCTCGATGGGGGTAATGGTGGGCTTGTCGATTTTCTTCTGGTTGGTATCCTCACCCTGAAGTTTGTGAATCTCGACATAGTTGTTGTCTGCAAACACCTTGCCTGCCCACTCAACAATCTGCTCCTTGGTAATCTTCTCCAAACGCTCATTCTCCTCTACCACATCTCTCCACTCTCTGCCGGCAATGAAGGCATCGACAAAGCTCTCGGCACGATTCTCGTTCTGCTCCATCTGCATCATCTCGTAGCGTTTGTAGTTTGCTACAATCGACTTGAGCAGACTCTCGTCGAAGTCGCCCTTACGCAACTTCTCAATTTCGCCGAGCAACAGAGCCTTGACATCCTCGAGCGACTGCCCCTGCTTGGGATAGCCTGCAACGACGATAGCACCGCGGTCGCTGAGCATAAGGTCGAATGCGCCTGCCGAAAGACACTTCTGCTGCTGCATGATATTCACATCGAGCAGTCCGCAACGACCATTGTTCAGAATCGAGCTTATGAGCGAGGCGTAGAGTGCATCCTCACTTGAGGCATCGCCCTCGGTGCGCCAACCCATATAGATAAACGGCGATTCCAGACCATAGACACTCTTAACCTTGGGCGAGGTGATAGGCTCCTCGGCGGGGGTCGAGAGCTGGGGCAACTCGTTGTTGGGCTTCATAGTGCCGAAGTAGCGGTCGATAACCTCAATCATATAGTCGGGGTCGAAATCTCCCGACAGACAGATTGCCATATTGTTAGGCACATAGTAGGTGCGGTAGTAGTTTTTGATGTTGGTTATAGAGGGGTTCTTCAGGTGCTCCTGCGAACCGAGTACGGTCTGCTGACCGTAGGGGTGGTTGGGGAAGAGCTGCGAGAGGAGTGCATAGTATGCCTTGCTGCCATCGCGGGTGAGCGACATATTATACTCCTCATATACGGTCTCAAGCTCGGTGTGGAAACCGCGAATTACATTGTTGGCAAAGCGGTCGGACTGAATCTTAGCCCAATTCTCGATTTGGTTCGAGGGGATGTTTTCGGTGTAAACCGTCTCGTCCATCGAGGTCCAAGCATTGGTTCCCGCCGCGCCGATAGCACTCATCAACTTGTCATACTCGTTGGGAATAAAGAGCTTAGATGCGAGCTGCGATACGGAGTCAATCTGAGCATATAGAGCCTTGCGCTGTGCCGCATCCTCGGTGGTGCGATAGACCTCGAACAGACGCTCAATCTCGTCGAGCAGAGGCTTCTCCTCGGCATAGTTCATCGTTCCGAACTGCTCCGTACCCTTGAACATCAGATGCTCGAAGTAGTGAGCCAAACCGGTAGTCTCCTTGGGGTCGTTCTTTGCACCCACCTTGACAGCTATAAAGGTTTGGATGCGAGGTTCATCCTTGTTGACGGTCATATAGACCTTCAACCCATTGTCGAGAGTATAGATACGACTCTGCATAGGGTCGCCCTTCACCTCTTCGTACTTATACTTGCTGCACGCACTAAGCAGCATCACAAGCATTACGGCAATAAAAATAAATCTTTGTTTCATAAATCTATTTAGTTTTGGTTTTAGTTTTAGTATTATCCATTAAAACATTGTCCACAAATCTTTTGCGACTAACCACGCCATCCATATCGATACCATCAGCTTTAATCCCGTACCGAGGATGAATGCCAAGAAGGAGCCGAATCCTGCCTTCAAAGCTCTGCCCTTGTCGCTACTGTCGTGCAGAAGTTCACCTGCCACAGCACCCAAGAAACTGCCCATAAGCATTCCTATCGGGGTGAAGATTATGCCGGCAAACAATCCTACGATAGCTCCCCACGCGCTTGCCTTCGAGCCACCGAACTGTTTGGCGAGAACTGCCGGCAGCAGCAGGTCGGATACCGTAGCAGCTATGGTGAGTATTGCCCAAGCCACAATCGTTGTCGTAGTCAGCTGTGACCCGTCGCACAAAAAGCTGCAAAGAAGTGCGCACCAACTAACTATCGGACCCGGTATTCCCGGGACAATAGCTCCGGCTATGCCTATCAACGTAAGCACTATCGATAATATTATGAGGGTGGTATCCATACTAATTGTTATTTGCTTAGTACAAAAGTAGTAAAAAACACGTTTCTTGCAAAAAAAGGAATTGTCATCATGGTTAGATCCTCTCCGGAATACTACCAGTACAGCATTTTGTGAAATGATTGATAAAGTGTTAGGTTGTTTGGATGCGGACTAATTGTCCGAGTAAAAATCATCTAAGCCTTTATTTTACGAAGATTCTACTCTTTTCATGTACACTTTGCAGAAAAGAGGGAGATGGAAATTGAGACTATCTGATCGGAATAGCGTAGTTATTCTTTACTTCGCCCATAACAAACGACGATTGCAACGATCCAATACACTCCAATTCACCCAATATACGCAGCACAAAACGCTGATACTCTTTCATGCTTGCTGCGTAGATTTTTAACTGAAAATCGGCCTCTCCCGAGATGTTATAGCACTCGACAATCTCGTCCATCTCCTGTACGGCATTCATAAAGCGGTTGGCATTCTCAAATGTCAGTTGTCGCAATTTGATATAGCAGAATGCCATAAAGCCGCAATCGAGTTTCTCGGCATCGAGAACAGCAACATAGCGACGTATATAACCTTGTGATTCGAGCCGTCGCACGCGCTCGAACACGGGGGTTGGGGAGAGGTGAACACGAGCTGCCAGTTCCTTGTTAGTGAGAGATGCGTCCTGCTGTAAGGTACGCAAAATTTCGATATCAATCGAGTCGAGTTGTTCGGTCATAATATGCAGAATTTTTTTTCTATGAGTAGAGTTTTTATGGGGCGTTTGTAAAATTATATCTTGTTTCAAGCTGCTAAAATAGTTTATATTTCTGTAATTTTCAAATCTATTGGATTATTTTGCTGCATACATTACCTTTGCATAGTCAGATATACAAACTATTATCATAGCATATGAAACGTGAAAAACTCCATTTTGAAACACTTCAACTCCATGTAGGACAAGAGTGTGCCGACCCCACGACCGATGCTCGTGCCGTGCCTATTTATCAAACTACCTCCTATGTATTTCACAATTCGCAACATGCAGCGGATCGTTTTGGGTTACGCGATGCAGGTAACATCTACGGCCGTCTGACCAATCCGACACAAAGTGTTTTTGAAGAGCGAATCGCTGCTTTGGAAGGTGGCGTGGCAGCATTGGCAGTAGCATCGGGTGCGGCGGCAGTGACCTATGCCTTGCAGAATATCGCGCAGGCAGGGGACCACATCGTGGCAGCAGATAATCTCTATGGCGGTTCATACA
>CAZFQU010000090.1:0-5966 GCA_964521245.1 uncultured Alistipes sp.
CAAGAATGCCAGTAAAACCAGCCATTTCAAAACCCAATGACAAGCCTCCGCAACCGGAGAAAAGATCTATGAATGTGTATTTGGAGTCTTGCATACCGTCGAAGTTTGGGGATTGATTAACTTCGACTATGCGTTCGAATAGGGGCACAAAAAAGCGCGGACTTATTCGAATTTATCTTACTGCGGCCCTAGGAAAGCCTTTAGCGAATAAATGGAATAAAAGCCCACGCCATACAGCGTGAGCACCAACTTTTATTCCCTTCGCTAAATTTGAAATTTCCTAGGTTTCAGTAAGCGAGAACCAAAGTTAATACTAACTTGTTTTATATATGTGTGTTATACTATTCTTCTTATGCTTTTTGTTTTGTTTATCAGTTTTTGTTCGTTTTGCTGCTCAAAGATAGTGATTTTTTTGCGATAAGAACATAAATACACGATTATTATTTCTATTCTTGCCTATTGATATTTATTGGTGATTAAATAGTTTATCACTTTTTATCGTCGTTACGCAATATTTTTTCGCCCTATTTCACCCCAACCGAAAATTCGGAGTTTCAAACCTTATAAATTATTGTCCGATATGTTACTGACCATCGGGGTTGAAGGTGGGTTGGGATGTTTGGGACGGGGTGTGGTGGAAGAGCTCTTGGTGGCTTTCGTTTTCGCGGATAAGATTGCCAATCATACCATCGATTGAGTAGCGACCCGCACCCCAAATAAAGAGCAAAGTAAAGACAAACAGATAGATAAGGGCAAGTTCTTTGCCGGCAAATGGTGAGCCGTGGTGAACGACGAAGGCTGCTGCCATCATATTTATAATCAGCACCGCCAAGGCTATGCGCGAGAGGCAGCCTACGATGAGTGCTACCGAGCAGAACACCTCGGCGAAGATTGCCAAGACGAGAGTGAGTGAACTCCCGATGCCCAACGGGTCGGGAAATGTTGCAGCTATCTCGCGGAAGTGGCTCCACTTTTCGACTCCGTGGGCGAGCATCATACCACCGAAAATAATCCTAAGTATCAAAAGTAATGTGGGAAGTGCGCCCTTGAGTGTGGGGTCGCTCGGAAAAATAAAGTGTACGAAAGCAGACATGGTATTTTGTTTTGGGAGCTATAAAGCATTTATAATGCCAAAGTATGCCATATTTAATGCAGAATGAGGAGTGATATGAGCGAATTTTAGGTATATTTGCAATATGAAAACTGCTGTTAGCATATTCGAGGAATTGGGTTTGGAGCTTGAAACATTGAGCTGCGAGAGCGAGGTGGTGCGTATGGCATGCGAGTCCAATCCTTGGTTTACGGCTCATGAGGTTTTGTCTGCGGCAAGGAGCATTGCCCATACCATGCTCAGGGCTGAAGCTCTGGAGGAGTGGATATCTCACTACCCCACTCTGCCCCTCAAGCGTGCAAGTAGAGTGCTGATAGTTATGGCAGGAAATATCCCCTTTGTGGGCTTTTTCGACCTGTTGTGTGTAGTTATGTCGGGCAACAAGGCGGTGGTTAAACTCTCGTCTAAAGATTCGATATTGATGCGCTGGGTGGTGGATAAGCTCAATGCTATTGAGCCGGAATTGGGTATTAGGATTTATGACTGTGAACCCTTCGATGCGGTTATTGCTACGGGTGGAGAATCGGCACTGAGGAGTTTTAGGAGCCAATATTCTGCCCTGCCATCGTTACTTAGGGGCGACCGCCATTCGGTGGCAGTTTTGTCGGGCAACGAAACATGTGAACAGATTCAGGCTCTGTCACAAGACCTGTTTCTCTATTCGGGCCTTGGCTGTCGCAACGTGTCGATGATATTTGCCCCGCGCGATATGCAGCTCGAAATAACACCCTGTCGGGTGAGTCCGCTCTATGAAGATAACTATCGCCATGCTAAGGCCTTGATGACGATGATTGGGCGAGAGTATGTAGATTTAGGGGTGGCTTTACTCGTCGAGCAGCAGGAGTTCTCGTCACAGCTGAGCGTGATTTCTCTCTTTAGGTACGATGATTTGTCGGAGGTTGAAAGATGGCTTGATGAGCATGAAAGTCAGCTACAATGTGTTGTCGGCAGATGTGTCAGTCATAGCCGCTTGGTCGATTTTGGCAAGGCTCAGTCGCCCACACTTTACGACTATGCCGACGATATCGATGTTATGCAGTTTTTAGCTTCGTTACAGAATTTTTAAGACAATTTAGATATGGCTATTATTTACAGATTCAGAATGTTAACCGACGAGAACGATAACTTCGTTCGCGACTATGAAGTGCCGTCGGATATGACCCTTACCGAGTTCCACGAGTTTATAGCCGATACTTTGGAGTATGAAGAGGCTATGGTTTCGTTTCATACGGCTGATGGTCGCTGGGAGAAAATCGAGGAGTTTACGATGATGGATATGGGCGAGGATGGTCCGCGACTGATGGACAGTGTTCGGCTCGACGATTTGATGCACCATATTGGTGACCGTTTGGTCTATAATTTCGATATGATGCAGAATCGTGCCTACTATCTCGAACTCATTGTGGCTGAGAAGGCTAATTCGGAGTTTAGCTACCCGCGCGAGTTGTTTGCCCATGGCACAGCCCCCGACCAGTATGACCCTGAGCTGAGTGTCGATGATGGCTCGATATTCGACGAAATGATGGATGGCTTCAACGACTTTGAGGGTGACGAGTCGGCTGATGATGAGTACTACTATTAACACTTAGCCCCGAAGCTAAAAGATGAAGAGATTGATAGTTATAGTGGGCCCTACCGGTTCGGGTAAGACCGATTTGAGTATTGCTGTTGCCAAGCACTACTCTGCCCCCATCATCTCGACTGATTCGCGTCAATTCTATCGAGGCATACCCATCGGTACAGCTCAGCCCGAGAAGGAGCAGCTCGATGCTGTACCTCACCATTTTATCGCCTCGCACGCTCTTGAGGATTCGCTCAGCTGTGGCAGTTATGAGGTGGTAGCCCTTGAGCGTCTGAAGGAGCTGTTTGAGAAGTATGACAATGTGGTAGCAGTAGGTGGCTCGGGACTCTATGTGCAGGCTTTGTGTGAGGGTATGGACGATTTGCCGCAGCCTGACGAGGAGTTGCGCCGACAGCTCAACGAGCGACTCAGACTAGAGGGCGTTGAGTCGCTTGCCGAGAGTCTCAAGGAGCTTGACCCTGCATATTACGAGGTTGTCGATAGACAGAATCCGGCAAGAGTTTTGAGAGCTTTGGAGGTGTGTTTGCAGACCGGACTACCCTACTCGTCGCTACGTACGGGCGAGAAACGTAAGCGCGATTTCGAGATTATAAAGGTGGGCGTGGATATGCCGCGCGAGGAGCTATATGAAAGAATCGACAGACGTGTGTTAATGATGATTGAGCAAGGGCTCGAGGCTGAGGCTCGCTCGGTTTACCACTTGCGCCACCTAAATTCGCTTCAGACTGTGGGCTATAAGGAGATGTTTCAATATTTCGACTCCCAAATAAGTCGTGAAGAGGCTATATCGCTTATTCAGCGCAACTCGCGTCGTTATGCCAAACGACAGCTCACGTGGTTCAGACGCGATGAGGCAGTTAGATGGTTTCACCCCAAAGATGTGGAGCAGATTATAGAGTATATAGGTTAGTACTTTATCAATAAATTGTAATGATGCCAAATAAATTGGGTTGCAATCTGAAGTGATTGCAACCCAATTTATTTACTTATCTTTTGTGATGATTACTCTACAACATAGCCATCAACAACAACATCAGACTGGTCGAAGCTGAACTCCTTCGAGCCATCAGCAGTTGCAATAGCCAAACGGAAACGGCTGCTGTTGGTTGTAGGCATACCGCACTTTGGAACCTTGAACCAGCACGAAGAGTTGTTCTCCTGAATGGTGTAAGTCTCGCCACCATACTTGATATAGCTCTTTGCTGTGTCAGCCCAGCGGTTGTTGCTTGCACCGAGGTTCTGAGCATCCTCATATTTTGCTGCGAAGTAGTATGTAGCAACCTTAGCGTAGTCGGTGATTACACCATCGTGGAGATAGAGGTAAAGCTCGGAACCCTTATCGTCGGTAATGGTGAACGACATTTCGCTATCGCTAATCTTGGTGTGCTTGAACGAAGTCATAGTCAGCTCAATCTTCTCGACCATACCGCCATAGTTAAATGCACCGGTGTAGTCGATAGCAAAACGCTTCTTAGTCTCGCTATCAACAGCCGAGAGCTTGAGGGTGTTCTGGTCAGCGTAAGGCATCTGGGTAGTTACCTCCATCGAGTTGTTGCGCAGGTTCTGCTGCAACTCATACTTGGTGCCACCCCACTCGATATAGCTCTTCGTTACATCAATCCAAGTGCGAAGAGTCAAACCGTAGAGCAGGTTAGCCATCGCAGCATCGGTTACGATGTAGTAGGTACCCTGATAGAGGTAGTCGAAGCCCTCAACGCTGTGAGCGTAGAGATATGCCTTATTGTTGTCCTTGTCGGTAGCGGTGATAATCTTTACGTCGCCCTCGCCATTCTCGACAGTTACGTTGGTGGGAGTGAAGTTTACGGTCTCGTAGGTTGCATCAGCGTCGTTGTACTCGATTACGGTAGCCTTCCAACCTGCCTTCGAGGTGTGGAAGAATTGGCAACGGAAGTTGTTACCATCGGTATCGGTGCCTGTGCCATAAAGACCACCATTGCTGTCGTCAATATAGAAGGAGTAAGTGCCATCGTTGTTGTCGATGATGGTGATGCTACCCTCGCTGAGTGTGAGGCGTAGATCGCCGTCACCGCTCTCCAAGAGATGACCCGAGAGGGTGTTGTCTGCGATGGAGTAGGTCTCGTAGCCGTTTGCACCAAGTACGCCATCGTTATCAGCAATGTTAAGGGTCAAGGTGCCGGTGTAGTTGAGCTTAACGGTGAAGTTGTTACCTCTCTTGTCAACCATCATACGATTGAAGTGATCCATCTCGCGCTTGATTTCGGTGTAGTTGTCCGAAATGAGGTTGCAGTCAGCTTCGCCTACGAAACGATACTTCAGGTCAGAAGTGGTAATCGAGAACGAAATCTTGGTGTCGGGGTTCATGCTGTCGGCGATGGGGGTAGCAATCAGCCAATCCTCAACACCCTCGGTAGCCAAGTCATAACGGTCACCATTATAGCTGATATAGCTCTGACCGCGGCGCGAGTTGAGCCACTTGCCATCTTCTGTCTGGTCGGTGGGCATACTTGGATAGGTGCCATCGAGAACCACCTGCGATGCGTTGTACACCACAAGATTCATATTGTTCGAGTTCTTGTCGGTGATGTAGATGTTGATATACGAACCGTCGCTGCTTGCAGTTGCGCTAACAAGGTTTACCTCGAAGGTAACCTCCTCGGTCTGATTAGGCTCGGGGTTCACACCACCCTCTTTGGTGGTCATCTTAACCGACTTTGCAAGAGTCCATTTCTGCTCGCTGTTCGAAGCTGCTGCATAGATAAAATAGTCGGTCTCGGCAGTAAGTTCATTCTCGGTGAGTTTAGCTGCAGTGTTGGCAGTTGCGCTCTTGCCACCCTTAATCTGCTCAAGGGTAACACCAGTAGCCTCGGTGCTGACCAAATACTTCACCTCGGTAGCATTCGTAGAGGTGATGGTAAAGCTGATAGCAGTCTCGCCAGCCTCACCAGCCTCGATAGTTACTGTTGCTTCTTTCTCGGTGGGTGCGGGGTCCGGAGTAGGCTCGTCGCTACCACAAGCGGTAAAGAAGGTTGCCATTGCAATGGCGGAGAGAGTTAAAAATAACTTCTTCATTGTTTAGTTGTTTAATTGTGGAACTTAAAAAATATTAGGTTAATTGTTTAATCGTAATATAATTCCTCTTTGAGCGATAAATTTTTAACTTATAAGTCACTATTCGCCACAAAAGTATTACAAAAAATCGGTCGTGCAAAATATTTGTATATATTTTGAGGCTTACCACCAATATTGTCCTAAATAATTTCGAAAAAAATAAAAAAGGAAGTTGAAAACTAA
>CAZFQU010000091.1:0-5952 GCA_964521245.1 uncultured Alistipes sp.
GTGAAGAGGATTCTTCCGATACGTATTGCCGACTGAACTGCATCGGGCTTATTGTGCAGCAACTGCTTGGTTGTGTGACACTGAGGCATAAATGGCTCGGCAGCCTTGCCCGTGGGGAGTTGCAGACACAGCTCCTCGATGGCTTTCTGCTCCCGCTCCTCGATATGACCACTGCAAACCACGATGCAGTTGTTGGAGTTGTAGTAGCGTATAAAGTGTTCTCTTATAAGCTCTTGGCTCAGGTTGTCGTATTCTGATTCGGAGTACGATATACCGTAAGGATGCTCCTTGCCGAAGAGAGCCTCGACAAATAGCTCACGTGCCTTGACATCGACCTTTTGTCGTTCGATAGCCAGCTGTTGTTTACGCTTCGAGGCATAGGTTGCCACCTCGCTTTTTGGGAAGGCGGGGTGGAGTAGTATCTCGCGTGCCATTTCGAGTGTCTTGTCGAAAAATTTACGCAGCGAGCAGAAGCTGATATAGACATAGTCGCGGTCGAGATTCACCTCGTAATACGAGCCGTAGAAGTCGAGTTGCTCGGCTATCTCGCGACCACTCAGGGCATCAGACCCTTCGGCGAGCAGGTTGGCTGTGGCTCCTGCGACAAAGGGGGCAGACTGGGTGCTGGGACCCGCGTGGAACACGAAACTCAGGCGCACAACCTCAAACTCGTTGGCATTGAGTGTATAAACAGGTGTGCCATTCGAGAGTTTATGCAGAGTGTATGGGGTGAGTTCCAGACTCTCGGGTATGGATATGTGTGGTATCTTGTTCATCGTTTGGCGCGGTAGATAAGGGTTGAACGTTTATGGTCGGCAAAGGTCTCTTGGCAGAAGTGAGCAATCTGCTCGGCAGTGATGGAGCGGAATTTATCCACCTCGCGGTTTATCAGTTCAAGGTCGCCAATCATCTCATAGAAGCCCAGATTCATCGCCTTGTTCATCACGTTAATCTCGCCAAAGAGGGTATTTGCCTCAAACTTATTCTTCACCTTCTCGAGTTCGTATGCCGATATATTTTCAGCTCGGCATAGCTCTCGTGCCTCTTGGAGAAGTGCCTCTTCTGCCTCCTTTTCGTCGGTCGTTGGCAGCAGATGACCGGTAAGAATAAACAATCCCTTGTCGAGGCTGCCCATAATATAGGCATTTACGGCAGCAAACATTCCGCGCCTACGCACCAAGGCATCGTACAAGCGCGCCGAGTCGCCACCTGCAAGCAGGTCGGATGCTATATCGCCCATATAGAATTCCTCGCTGAGTCTATCGCCCATCGGGAAGGCAATCATAATCGAGGTTGTGGGCACCTCGCGCTCGACCACAAGGCGTCGCTCCTCGATTTGTGGAGCCTCCTGCGGAAGGGTGTTGAGACTAAAACTGCCATCATCCTCAATAGGGCCGAACCACTCCTGAGCCATCTGTATCATCTGCTCCTCGTCGATATCTGCCGAGATGGATAGAATGGCATTCGAGGGGCGGTAGTAGCGACTATAAAATTGCTCCACCTCCTCGAGCGAGGCTTGGGCTATGTGGTCGGGAGTAAGACCTATGGTCGCCCAACGATAGGGGTGTGTTTTGTAGCATAGCTCGCGCAGAAGCATCATTTGGTCGCCATAGGGTTGGTTCAGATAGCGTTGGCGATACTCCTCGATAACCACGCGCTTCTCCGTCTCGAGCTTTTCGGGGGTGATGTTAAGCCCTCGCATACGGTCGCTCTCCAACCACAGGGCAACCTCAATATTGTCCTTTGGCAGTGTGATATAGAAATCTGTATAATCGTTGTTGGTGAAGGCGTTGTTCTCGCCACAAGCCATCTGTACGGGGGGGTCGAAATCGGCAATATTGTGAGTGCCTCTGAACATGAGATGTTCGAAGAGGTGGGCAAATCCTGTTCGGTCGGGATTTTCATCTCTGGCACCCACCTTGTATAGTAGATTTACGGCAGCCAATTTCGATTGATGGTCGCGGTTGACTATCACCGTTAGACCATTGCTGAGTGTATGTTTTTTGTAGCTAATCATTGCTGTTGTCTAAATTCAACTGCAAAGATATGTAATAATCGCGAATTGTCAATCAAAAAAACGAATTGCCCAAGGTGTGAACTATTGTCCGACGGCGAGGGGCACTTTTGACAAAAGTTTCGGAAATTTTGTCAAAAAATCACAATGAATTTTGAACGAAAATACCTATCTTTGTGCGGTTATAGGCACTTCTGAAATCGAGGTTTGATTAAGATTGCCGAATTGGGTTGGTTAATGAATTGATTTAGAGTCTGTTATAAGGCTCGTAAAGAATTTGAAATAAAAGTAGTATTATAATCTAAATTCTAATTTTTCAGAAAATGGCAGAAAAGAGATTTATCACTTGTGATGGTAACTATGCAGCCGCACATATTGCGTATATGTTTTCGGAGGTTGCAGCAATTTATCCCATCACGCCTTCGTCAACAATGGCAGAGCTCGTTGACGAGTGGGCAGCTGCAGGTCGTAAGAATATCTTTGGCGAGACCGTGAAGGTCGTAGAGATGCAGTCGGAGGCAGGTGCTGCCGGTGCTGTCCACGGCTCGTTGCAGAGCGGTGCGTTGACCACCACTTTTACTGCATCGCAGGGTTTGCTGCTGATGATTCCTAATATGTACAAGATTGCCGGCGAGCTTCTCCCCGGTGTATTCCATGTTTCGGCTCGTGCGTTGGCAGCACAGTCGCTCTCGATTTTCGGCGACCATCAGGATGTGATGGCAACCCGTCAGACAGGTTTCGCTATGTTGGCAACCTCGTCGGTTCAGGAGGTTATGGACCTTGCAGGTGTGGCTCACATCGTGGCTTTGAAGGCTCGTATTCCCTTCCTGCACTTCTTCGATGGTTTCCGCACCTCGCACGAGATTCAGAAGATTGAGCTTATCGACGAGGCTGCTTTGACAGCAATGCTCGACCGTGATGCTCTGAAGGCATTCCGTGCAGCAGCACTCAACCCCGAGCATCCCGTAACTCGCGGTACGGCTCAGAACCCCGATATCTATTTCCAGACTCGTGAGGCTTCGAACAAGTTCTACAACGCAGTACCCGATATGGTTGCTGAGGCTATGCAGCAGATTTCGAAGATTACAGGTCGCGAGTATAAGCCCTTCACCTATTATGGTGCTGAGGATGCTGAGAACGTAATCGTTGCTATGGGCTCGATTACCGAGACCATCAAGGAGACTATCGACTATCTTGTAGCTCAGGGTAAGAAGGTTGGTCTTATCACCGTACACCTCTATCGTCCCTTCTCCGAGAAGTACTTCTTCGATGTTGTTCCCCAGAGCGTGAAGCGCGTATGCGTACTCGACCGCACTAAGGAGCCCGGTTCGAATGGTGAGCCTCTGTATCTTGACGTGAAGGATATGTTCTATGGCAAGCCCAACCAGCCTATGATTATTGGTGGTCGTTATGGTCTTTCGTCGAAGGATACAACCCCTGCACAGATGCTCGCAGTATTCGAGAATCTGGCAGCTGCCGAGCCTAAGAATGGCTTTACGGTAGGTATCAACGACGATGTAACCTGCCTTTCGCTGCCCGTTGGCGAGGAGATTTCGCTCGCTAAGCCCGGCACTTTCGAGGCACTCTTCTTTGGCTTGG
This sequence comes from uncultured Alistipes sp., assembly GCA_964521245.1. Classification (GTDB taxonomy): domain Bacteria; phylum Bacteroidota; class Bacteroidia; order Bacteroidales; family Rikenellaceae; genus Alistipes. The sequence continues at coordinate 3,614 of CAZFQU010000091.1, forward strand.
GTGCCGATGGTACCGTAGGTGCAAACAAGAACTCGATTAAGATTATAGGTGGCTCGACCGACAAGTATTGTCAGGCATATTTCTCTTATGACTCGAAGAAGTCGGGTGGTTACACCTCCTCGCACCTGCGTTTTGGTGATAACCCCATCACTTCGCCCTACCTCGTTACCACTCCCGACTTCGTGGCTTGCCACGTTCCCTCGTATGTGGATAAGTATGACGTGCTGAAGGGTCTGAAGCGTGGAGGCTCGTTCCTTCTGAACTCGGTACACGACGCAGCTACTACTTGCGCTACACTGCCCGACCACATGAAGGCTTATTTGGCAAATAACGAGATTAACTTCTACATCATCAACGCTACTAAGATTGCAGCCGATTTGGGTCTTGGCTCGCGTACCAATACCATTATGCAGTCGGCATTCTTCAAGATTGCTGAGGTTATTCCCTTCGAGAAGGCTGTCGAGGAGATGAAGAAGGCTATCCTCAAGTCCTACGGCAAGAAGGGTGAGGATATCGTAAATATGAACTATGCGGCAGTTGATGCCGGCGGTTCGGCTGTTGAGAAGATTGAGATTCCCGCAGAGTGGGCTACAATCGAGGTTTGCGAAAAGTGCGCTGATGCAGTTGATAGCTTGCGTCCCGAGTTCGTTCGCAATATCGTTGACCCCATCAACGCTCTGAAGGGCGACCTGCTTCCCGTATCGGCATTCAACGGCAGAGAGGATGGTACTTGGGACAATGGTACCGCAGCATGGGAGAAGCGTGGTATTGCAGTTTCGGTTCCCGAGTGGAAGGTTGACAACTGTATCCAGTGTAACCAGTGTGCTTATGTCTGCCCTCACGCAGCTATTCGTCCCTTCCTTGCAACTGAGGAGGAGGCCGTAGCTTCGGGTCTTGAGTTCAAGCAGGGTCTGGGTGAGACCAAGGAGTACAAGTTCCGTATTCAGGTATCGCCTCTGGATTGTACGGGCTGTAACAACTGTGTTGACGTATGTCCCTCGAAGGAGAAGGCTCTGGTTATGAAGCCTCTCGAGAGCCAGATGGCACAGGCTGAGAATTGGCACTACTGCGAGAAGAATATTGGCTATAAGGAGGTTGTCGATAAGACTAAGTCGGTTAAGAACCTTCAGTTTGCACAGCCCTTGTTCGAGTTCTCGGGTGCTTGTGCAGGTTGTGGCGAGACCCCCTATATCAAGGCTATCACCCAGCTCTTTGGCGACAAGATGATGGTGGCTAACGCAACGGGTTGTACCTCTATCTACTCGGGTTCGGCTCCCTCGACTCCCTACTGCACCAATGCTAAGGGTCAGGGTCCCGCTTGGGCAAACTCGCTCTTCGAGGATAACGCTGAGTTCGGTTTGGGTATGCACGTGGGCGTTGAGAAGCTCCGCGACCGTATCCAGCTTTTGATGGAGGATGCTATCGCTAACTGCCAGAAGTGTTCCGACGAGCTTAAGGAGGCTATGAAGGAGTGGATTGCTGCTCGTGGCTCGGCTGCTAAGTCGGCTGAGGTATCTGCTCGCCTCGTTCCTATGATGGAGGCTTGCGGCTGCGATACCTGCCTTAAGATTCTCGAGATGAAGGATTGGCTGGTTAAGAAGTCGCAGTGGATTATCGGTGGCGACGGTTGGGGCTACGATATCGGCTTCGGTGGTGTGGACCACGTATTGGCATCGGGTATGGATGTGAACATCCTTATCATCGATACCGAGGTTTACTCCAACACCGGTGGTCAGTCGTCGAAGGCTACTCCCGTAGGTGCTGTGGCTAAGTTTGCTTCGAGCGGTAAGCGTATCCGCAAGAAGGATATCGGTGCTATCGCAATGACCTATGGCTATGTATATGTAGCTCAGGTTTCGATTGGTGCATCGCAGCAGCAGCTCTTCAACGTGCTTAAGGAGGCTGAGGCTTATCCCGGTCCTTCGCTCATCATCGCTTACGCTCCCTGTATCAACCATGGTATCAAAGGCGGTATGACCCGCACTCAGACCGTTGGTAAGCAGGCTGTGGAGTGTGGCTACTGGCACTTGTGGCACTATAATCCTCAGCTCGAGGAGCAGGGTAAGAACCCCTTCGTTTACGACTCGAAGGAACCCGATTGGTCGAAGTTCCAAGACTTCCTCAAGAAGGAGGTACGTTACACTTCGCTCCAGAAGGCATTCCCCGCCGAGGCAGAGGAACTCTTCAAGGCTGCCGAGCAGAATGCTAAGTGGCGTTATGAGGGTTATCAGCGTCGTGCTAAGTTAGAGTACTAATTTTTCGATTTTATAGGGCATATTTTGCCCATCCCTTAAATGGCGTGAAAGGCTGTATTTCTAATACTATCCTTCCACGCCATT
>CAZFQU010000092.1:0-5728 GCA_964521245.1 uncultured Alistipes sp.
TGAACTGCTCCCAAGTGATACCCAACACATCGGGATAGTGCGACATATACTGACGAATCATCGACTCGGGGAATGCATCGTGACCTGCGGGTACGGGGGTGTGGGTCGTGAAGAGCGACGAAGAGCGGATGACCTCCATTGCCTCCGAGAAGGTGAGCTTCTTGCGACCTACAAGGTTACGGATGCGCTCAATGCCGATAAATGCGGCGTGACCCTCGTTGCAGTGATATACATCCTGCTTGATATTCATGGCACGCAGAGCGCGTACACCACCTATGCCGAGCAGAATCTCCTGCTTGAGACGATTCTCCCAATCACCACCATAGAGGTAGTGAGTAATCTGACGATCCTCCTCGAGGTTTGCCTCATAGTCTGCATCGAGCAGATAGAGAGGAGTACGACCTACCTGACACTTCCAAACGCGTGCCGAGAGTGTACGGCCGGGGAGTGCAATCTCAACAGTCACCCAGCTGCCGTCCTCGTGACGTACGGGCGAGATGGGGAGCTTATAGAAGTTCTGAGCCTCATAGGTAGCCTCCTGAGCGCCCTGAGCCGACAGACGCTGAGTGAAGTAGCCATAGCGATAGAGCAGACCTACACCAATCATGGGTACGTTCTTGTCCGAAGCCTCCTTCAGGTAGTCACCTGCCAAGATGCCAAGACCTCCCGAGTAAATCTTGAGCGAAGAGTGCAGACCGAACTCCATCGAGAAGTATGCAATCGAGGGGGTACCCTCCGCGGGCTTCTCGTTCATATACTCGGTGAACTGAGCATATACCGAGTCGAGCATACCGAGGAAGGTCTGGTCGTTCTCCAGAGCTGTCAAACGCTCCATCGAAAGGCGATCCAAGAGGGCAATGGGGTTGCGCTCAACCTTAATCCAAAGCTCGCGGTCGATATACTCGAACAAATCGCGCGCACCCAGAGTCCAACTCCACCAAAGGTTCTTCGACAGCTCCTCCAAAGGACGCAGACGTGCGGGCAGCGACTTCTCGACCATCATACGCTTCCAGTTGGGACGCTCCGTTACCAACTGCTGCTTAACGAAGTTAATCTGCTCGTTCTGGGTACCACCCTCGTCGAGGATAGCACGATTGGTGCGCAGAATCGAGTGTTCGATAGCATCGGCATAAGCCTGCTCGTAGAACGAGAAGAGATTCTCCCAAAGGGCAGTCTTTGCAACCGCTGCTGCCGACTTGCGCACCTTCTTAATTTCGTCAGCCGAAAGCTCGGTAAAGCGGAGAATAGAGTCGGCGATAGCCAAGGTAGCCTCTTTATCGTTGTAGTCGTCACGACGAATAACCTCAACACCCGAATGTTCCTTGAGGTTGTTGACCCACAGACCGAAACCTGCCAAAGTGGTGGTAAGGGTGGGAACCGAGAATGCCACCGACTCCAGAGGAGTGTAGCCCCAAGGCTCGTAGTACGAAGGATATACGGTCATATCCATACCTGCCAAAATCTCGTAGTAGCTCTTGTTGAAGATGCCATCCGAGCCATTCAGATAGGTAGGAATGAAGATTACCTTAACTTTCGACTCTGCACTTGCAAGAATCGAGTTGTTAATCGACGAGCATACCTGATCCCAAGTCTGCTCGCTGAGGTAGTGGGTAGTGTGCTTGTACTGAGCATTGTCGATAGGATTCTTCTTATCGGCAAGATGCTTCTGGAGGTCAATGCGTGCGCCATTGTTTGCTGCGGGAACGGTGATATATACCAAAATCTCGCGCTCCAAACGCTCGTTTGCTGCCAGCTCCTTGAGCGACTCGAGGAACATATCAATACCCTTGTTGCGGAACTCGTAGCGACCCGAGGTGCCGATGATGATAGGCTCCTTGCTGAACTTGGTACCCAGACAAGCCTCGGCAACCGAAATCATCGACTTGCGAGCCTCCTTACGCTTCTGGTCAAGCTCCTTGCCGCTCCATACAAAATCGTTCTCGAAACCGTTGGGAGTCACGCAGGTAACCTCTCTGCCCAGCAGATACTTACACTCGTTAGCGGTGATATCGCTCACGGTGAGGAACGAGTCGTGATAGGTGGCAGCCATCTTCTCGATGGAGTGCTTAGCCACAACATTGAACTGACGAGCCAACTCGTCGGCATTGAAACGCTCCAAATCGTTATAGAGGGGCAGACGGTTGCCTGCAATGCAGCGACCCATAACGGTAGCGTGGGTAGTGAAGAGGGTTGCCACATAGGGCGAGTGCTGACGCAGGTAAAGACCACCGGCAGCAGTCATCCACTCGTGGAAGTGGGCAGCCACCTTGTCGGTCGAAGCGCAGAAGTTATCTACATACGAGGAGATAACCATACCGGCTGCATAACCGAAGAGTACAGGCTCGATATAGTCCCACTGACCCGAGAGCGAGTCAACGTGGTAGGTCTCCCACAACGACTTGAGAATAGCATCTTTCTTGGGGAAGAGCGAAGTGAAGTCAACCAAGATGGCAATGGGGTTGCCATCAATCTTCCAACGACCTACGCGAATACGAATACCCTCGCGATATACACTCTGACGCCAAACCTTCAGCAGCTCGGTGTCCTCTTCAAATTCGGGGTTGATGCCCTCGTGCGAAAGATCGGGACCGATAAGCATATAGCGATCGCCGAGTTTCTTTGTAGTAGTAAGGGCTTTGGTCGAAATAACGGTATGAATACCACCGACCTTGTTGCATACCTCCCAGCTGGCCTCAAACAAGTAGTCGGGAGAGAGTTTTGCAGTTGTCATATCAATATTTGTTTTTGTAATTTTCACCTAACAGCCCGGAGCTTTACGGCTCCAAAAACCGCGGCAAAGGTAATACATTATATTTAATAATCAAAAAATCAACATCCATCGGGTAAAATCCTATGCCTCGAATAGGCGTTCAATTACCATATCCGAGAGCAGAAAAGAGTCGGGCTTGACTCTCAACCATCCTTGGCTCAGCTCGACAATCCCCTGCTCGACAAAAGAAGCTACCTGAAACATAATTCTATCATAACGCTCGTTGCCATAGGTTTGTTTGACCTCTTCGAGCGACATCCCCTCGCAGGTTCTCAGGCGTGTCATCACATATTCGTTAAACCTCTCGGTGATGCCAAGGGTCTCCTCCTCGAAAGCGAAAACCTCTGAGCCACAGTAGCTTTCGACCGTATCGGTTGACCACCTGCGACTCTTGCCGTCGAATGAGTGGGCAGCAGGACCTATGCCCAAATACTCCTCGCCCTGCCAATATGAGGCATTGTGGCGCGAACGATATCCGCTTTTGGCATAATTCGACACCTCATAGTGTTCATATCCCGCCTCTGTAAGCCGCTGATGAACAATATCATACTGCTCCTGACTCGACTCCTCGGCGACTTCTCGAATCTCACCTTTGGCACACCTACGCCCCAAGAGAGTATCAGGCTCGATAGTCAAATGGTAGGCAGAAATATGCTCTACCGCCATCGCTAACACCCCATCAATCGAATTGTGAAGGCTCTGCAAATCGAATCCCGGCAGGCCAAACATCAAATCGACGGTTATGTTGTCAAAGCCTACGCTGCGTGCCGATGCCACAGCTCTGCGTGCCGACTCGGCATCGTGGCGACGATTCATCCACTTAAGTACCTTGTCATCAAGCGATTGCACACCTATCGACAGGCGATTCACACCCACTTTGCGCAGGGCTTCCAATTTCTCGACGGTCAAATCATCGGGGTTTGCCTCCAAAGTAACCTCCCCCAACTTCGAAGTGTCGAAAAGCTCCTTCACTCGCTCCATTATCGAACCTATCTGCTCGGGCGAACAGAGAGATGGTGTGCCACCTCCAAAGTAGATGGTCTTGATTTGGCGGTCGCTCAGATACTCCTTGCGCTGACAAAGTTCTTGGTGCATACGCTCCACAACCCTGTCAAGGTATGCAATTTGTGCCGACTTATAGAAATCGCAATAGGCGCAAATTCTCTTGCAAAAGGGTATGTGAACATATATGCCTGCCATATCTTACGGATAAAAATAGCTCCAATATAAGGGCAAATATGACAAAAAAGTTGAAATCGGGCAACATTTTTGGGACGAACGGCACAAGAAATGGGCTGGGTTGTTAGTTTGTTGGGATGAATTGGTGGTCAAGTTGACTTATTTGCCAACTTTACAGCCCGACAAGCCGCAAACCAAAAACTATAAAACATTATAAATGAATACTATGTAACGATAAATAAAAATAATAAAAATTTTTCAAAATTGTGTTGTTATTTTTTTCACATTACAAAAGTTTTATTAACTTTGCACCGTGAATAGATGCTCGCCACGGCACAACGACCGAAGTCGGGCACAAGAAATAATTTGAGAACGAGATTATTAGGTATTTAGGTTTCAATTAAAATTATAAAATTATGGCTAAGATTGATTTGAAGAAGTACGGCATTAAGGGTACTACCGAGGTAGTTTACAACCCTTCGTACGATGAGTTGTACCGCGAGGAGACCAAGAAGGGTCTGCGTGGTTTCGAGAAGGGTCAGCTGACCGAGATGGACGCCGTAAACGTAATGACGGGTGTCTATACCGGCCGCTCGCCTAAGGATAAGTTCTTCGTGATGGACGAGACCACCAAGGATACCATTTGGTGGACCTCTGACGAGTATAAGAACGACAACAAGCCCGTTACCAAGAAGGCTTGGAAGGAGCTTAAGAAGCTGGCTGCTGACGAGCTTTCGGGCAAGAAGCTCTATGTCGTTGATACCTTCTGCGGTGCTAACGAGAATACCCGCCTGAAGATTCGCTTTATTATGGAGGTTGCATGGCAGGCTCACTTCGTTAAGAATATGTTCATCCGTCCTACCGACGCTGAGCTCGAGACCTATGGCGAGCCCGACTTCGTAGTATTGAACGCATCGAAGGCTAAGGTTAAGAACTACAAGGAGCTGGGTCTGAACTCGGAGACAGCTGTTGTATTCAACCTCACCGAGAAGATGCAGGTTATCATCAACACTTGGTATGGTGGTGAGATGAAGAAGGGTATGTTCTCCTATATGAACTATCTGCTTCCTTTGAAGGGTATTGCTTCGATGCACTGCTCGGCTAACACCAACGAGAAGGGCGAGACTGCTATTTTCTTCGGCCTTTCGGGTACCGGTAAGACCACTCTTTCGACCGACCCCAAGCGTCAGCTTATCGGTGACGACGAGCACGGCTGGGATGACGATGGCGTATTCAACTTCGAGGGTGGTTGCTATGCAAAGGTTATCAACCTATCGAAGGAGAACGAGCCCGACATCTGGAACGCTATCCGTCGCAACGCTCTTCTGGAGAACGTAACCGTTGACAAGAAGGGTAAGATTGATTTCTCGGACAAGTCGGTTACCGAGAATACTCGTGTATCCTACCCCATCGACCACATCGAGAACATCGTTAAGCCCGTATCGAAGGCTCCCGCTGCTAAGAAGGTTATCTTCCTCTCGGCTGACGCATTCGGCGTGCTGCCTCCCGTTTCGATTCTGACTCCCGAGCAGACCAAGTACTACTTCTTGTCGGGCTTCACCGCTAAGTTGGCAGGTACCGAGCGCGGTATTACCGAGCCTACCCCCACCTTCTCGGCTTGCTTCGGTGCTGCATTCCTCTCGCTCCACCCCACCAAGTATGGTCAGGAGCTTGTTAAGCGTATGCAGGAGTCGGGTGCTACCGCATATCTGGTGAACACCGGTTGGAACGGTACCGGCAAGCGTATCTCGATTAAGGATACCCGCGGTATCATCGACG
>CAZFQU010000093.1:0-5689 GCA_964521245.1 uncultured Alistipes sp.
AGAGTGAAAAGCACACCAGCAACAGTTTGTTAGGACACTTCAAGAAGGCCGGCACCACCCCTAAGCGTAAGATGGCTGAGTTTAAGGGTATGCCTGAAGTGAACCTTGGTGATACGCTCACCGTTGATATGTTCTCGGAGGAGGACTGGGTTGACGTAACCGGCGTATCTAAAGGTCGCGGCTTTCAGGGCGTTGTAAAGCGCCACGGTTTTGGTGGTGTGGGCGGTCAGACCCACGGTCAGCACAACCGTCAGCGTAAGCCCGGTTCGCTGGGTGCATCGTCCTATCCTTCGCGCGTATTCCCCGGCAAGCGTTTGCCCGGTCACATGGGATGCGAGCAGGTTAAGGTTCTGAACCTTAAGGTAGTAAAGGTAATTCCCGAGAGCAACCTCATCTTGGTGAAGGGTTCGATTCCCGGGGCAAAGGGTGCTTATTTAACAATTGAGAAGTAGTATGGAATTAGCAGTATTAAACGCACAAGGCAAAGAGACCGGTCGTAAAGTAGTTCTTAACGACGCAGTCTTCGGCGTGGAGGCTAATGACCACGCTATCTACCTCGACGTAAAGCAGTATCTTGCTGACCAGCGTCAGGGTACTCACAAGGCAAAGCAGCGTAACGAAGTTGCCGGTTCGACCCGCAAACTGAAGCGTCAGAAGGGTACCGGTGGCGCACGTTGCGGTTCGATCAAGTCGCCCCTCTTCCCCGGTGGTGGTCGTATCTTCGGCCCCGTGCCCCGCGACTACAGCTTCAAGCTCAACAAGAAGCTCAAGCAGCTGGCTCGTCGTAGCGCACTTACCTACAAGGCTCAGGCTGGCGCCATCCTCTCGCTCGAGAATATTCAGCTTGAGGCTCCTAAGACCAAGAGCGTAGTAGCTCTTCAGTCGGCACTCAATGTTGCATCGAAGAAGGTGTTGGTAGTTCTTCCGGAGACGAACGTAAACCTGCAGCTCTCGTGCCGCAACATCCCCAACGTGAAGACCATCCTTGCACAGAACCTCAATACTTACGAGGTAATGAACGCATCGCAGGTTGTATTGGTAGAGGGTGCTGAGAATGTACTTAATGTAATGTTAGCTTAAAACGTAGAGAAAATGGAAATTATCATTAAGCCTATTTTGACCGAGAAAATGACGATTCAGGGCGAGAAGCTGAATCGCTACGGTTTTATCGTTGACGTGCGTGCTAACAAGTTGCAGATCCGCAATGCCGTTGAGCAGATGTATGGCGTAGTCGTAACCGACGTTAACACCATTAACTGCATGGGCAAGCTCAAGAGCCGCTACACCAAGTCGGGTCTCTTGGAGGGTCGCGCAAATAACTTCAAGAAGGCAATTGTCACCTTGAAGGATGGAGACAAGATCGATTTTTACAGTAATATCTAACGAAGATGGCAGTAAGAAAGTTTAAGCCTGTAACCGCAGGCACGAGACATAAGATTATCGGCACGTTCGAGGAGATTACCTGCAACACGCCGGAGAAGTCGTTGCTCGCCCCCAAGAAGAGCACCGGTGGACGTAACAATTCGGGTCGTATGACTGTACGCTACATTGGCGGTGGTCACAAGCAGATGTACCGTATCGTTGATTTCAAGCGTACTAAGGATGGCGTTCCCGCTACTGTAAAGACTATCGAGTACGATCCTAATCGTACTGCACGTATCGCACTGTTGGTTTATGCGGACGGTGAGAAGAACTATATCATCGCTCCTAATGGCCTTCAGGTTGGTCAGACCGTTGTAAGCGGCCCCGGTGTCGCTCCTGAGGTTGGTAACACTCTTCCCCTGTCGGAGATACCCCTCGGTACGGTTGTACACAACATTGAACTCTACCCCGGTCAGGGTGCCGCTATGGCTCGTTCGGCCGGCTCGTATGCTCAGCTGTTGGCTCGTGAGGGCAAGTTTGCCATCATCAAGTTGCCTTCGGGTGAGACTCGTATGGTACTCGTAACTTGCCGCGCTACTGTGGGCGTTGTATCGAACGTAGATCACAACCTCGAGAGCTCGGGTAAGGCAGGTCGTAAGCGTTGGTTGGGCCGTCGTCCTCACAACCGTGGTGTTGTAATGAACCCCGTTGATCACCCGATGGGTGGTGGTGAAGGACGTGCGTCGGGAGGTCACCCCCGTTCGCGTAAGGGTCTGCTGGCTAAGGGTTATAAGACTCGCAATCCTAAGAAGACGACCTCGAAGTTTATTATTTCCAGAAAGAAAAAGTAATTAAAAAGAGTACATAATGAGCCGTTCATTAAAAAAAGGACCATTCATTGACCCCAAGCTGGAGGCAAAGGTTGTCGCTCAGGCAGAGGGCAATAAGAAGACAGTCATCAAGACTTGGTCGCGAGCAAGTATGATTTCGCCTGATTTCGTAGGTCAGACGATTGCTGTCCACAACGGAAATAAGTTTATTCCCGTTTATGTAACCGAGAATATGGTCGGTCACAAACTCGGCGAGTTTGCTCCGACTCGTAACTTCCGTGGTCATGCAGGTAACAAGAAAAAGTAGGTAGAAAATGGGTGCAAGAAAATCAATAAGAGCCGAGAAAATTAAGGCTGAAAAGAAGCAGAAGGCTATCGCTATTATGCGCGATTGCCCCACCTCTCCCCGCAAGATGCGTCTTGTAGCAGACATCATCCGCGGCGTGGAGATTAACAAGGCATTGGGTATCCTTCGTTACTCGAAGAAGGAGGCATCTATCCGTATGGAGAAGCTCCTCAAGTCGGCTATCGCCAACTGGGAGGCAAAGAACGAAACTGAGCGTCTGGAGGATACCAAGCTCTGCGTGAAGGAGGTATTCGTTGACGGAGGTCGTATGTTGAAGCGTATCCAGCCTGCGCCCCAGGGTCGTGCGCACCGCATTCGCAAGCGTTCGAACCACGTGACGATTGTAGTTGACAAAATGGTAATCGAAGAAAACAAGTAAGACAAATGGGACAGAAAGTTAATCCAATAGCAAATCGTCTTGGTATCATCCGCGGTTGGGATTCCATCTGGTTCGGTGGTAAAGATTTCTCAGAGAAATTGGTAGAAGACGCTAAGATTCGTAAGTACCTGAATGTCCGTTTGGCAAAGGCAAGTATTTCGAAGATTATCATCGAGCGTACGCTCAAGTTGGTCACTGTAACCATCGCTACCGCACGTCCCGGTATCATTATCGGTAAGGGCGGTCAGGAGGTTGACAAACTCAAGGAGGAGCTCAAGAAGCTCACCGGCAAGGAGGTTCAGATCAACATCTTCGAGATTAAGCGTCCTGAGGTTGATGCCGTAATCGTAGGTCAGAACATTGCTCGCCAGCTCGAGGGTCGTGTATCGTTCCGTCGTGCAGTTAAGATGGCAGTAAGCTCGACTATGCGTATGGGTGCCGAGGGTATCAAGGTTCAGGTTGCAGGTCGTGTTGGTGGTGCCGAGATGGCGCGTACCGAGACCATCAAGGAGGGAAGAGTACCTCTTCACACCTTCCGTGCAGATGTTGACTACTGCCTGACCGAGGCTTTGACCAAGGTAGGTATCCTTGGTATCAAGGTTTGGATTTGCCAGGGCACTGTATATGGCAAGCGCGACCTGTTTGAGATTGCTGGTGCATCGGCACAGTCGCACGGTGGCGAGCGTCCTTCGCACGATCGTCGTGGTGGCAAGGGTGCTCCTCGCAAGCGTCGTAATAATAACAATAAGTAGGACCTTTTAACGCGATAGTATAACTATGTTACAGCCAAAAAAGACCAAATTTAGAAGAATGCAGAAGGGTCGTATGAAGGGCGTTGCACAGCGTGGTAACCAGCTTGCATACGGTTCGTTCGGCATCAAAGCACTTGAGTCCACCTGGATTACGGGTCGTCAGATCGAGGCAGCCCGTCAGGCTATCACCCGTTACATGAAGCGTGAGGGTCAGATCTGGATTCGTATCTTCCCCGATAAGCCGATTACTAAGAAGCCCGCCGAGGTTCGTATGGGTAAAGGTAAGGGTAATCCCGAAGGCTTCGTAGCCCCCGTTACTCCCGGCCGTATTCTCTTCGAGGCAGAGGGCGTACCTATGGAGATTGCACAGGAGGCACTCCGTCTTGGTGCACAGAAGCTGCCTATTACGACCAAGTTTATTGTAAGACGTGATTACGTTGAGTCAAACATCTAAGAGTAAGGAGCTATGAAAAGTGCTGAAATAAAGGACCTTTCGGTTAAGGACCTGCAGGAGCGCATCGAGGCTGAGAAGGCTCAGCTGACTAAGCTTAAGGTGCAGCATGTTGTGTCCCCCGTCGAGAATCCCTCGATTATTAAGAAATCCCGCAGAGACATCGCACGTATGCTGACAATTCTGCGTCAAAAGAACGCTAAATAAAGTTTACCACTATGGAAAGAAATCTTAGAAAAGAGCGTATTGGGGTAGTTGTCAGCAACAAGATGGAGAAGACCATTGTGGTTGCCGTTGCACGTAAGGTGAAGCACCCTATCTATGGTAAGTTCGTAAACAAGACCACTAAGTTCGCAGCTGAGTGTCTTGACACTACCATCAAGGAGGGCGATACCGTACGCATCATGGAGACCCGCCCCTTGAGTAAGACCAAGCGTTGGAGATTAGTACAAATCATTGAAAGAGCGAAGTAGTTATGATACAACAGGAAAGTAGATTGGTAGTAGCCGACAACAGCGGTGCAAAGGAGGTTCTCTGCATCCGTGTACTTGGCGGCACCAAGCGTCGCTACGCTTCGATTGGCGATAAGATCGTCGTTACTGTCAAGAGCGCAACTCCCTCGGGCGATGTCAAGAAGGGTACCGTATCGAAGGCAGTAGTAGTAAGAACAAAGAAGGAGATTCGCCGTGCCAACGGTTCGTACATTCGTTTCGACGACAACGCCGTAGTACTGCTGAATAACCAGGGTGAGATGCGTGGAACTCGTATCTTCGGTCCCGTAGCTCGTGAGTTGCGTGATCAGTATATGAAGATCATTTCGCTGGCGCCCGAAGTATTGTAGTAAATTAAAAACACTATTCGAATATGTCAGTTAAGTTACATATTAAGAAGGGGGATATGGTTTACGTCAACGCCGGCGACAGCAAAGGTCAGCAGGGTAAGGTCCTGAAGGTAGACGCTCAGAAGCAGCGTGCTATCGTAGAGGGCGTAAACATTTGCAAGAAGGCTACTAAGCCCAATGCAAAGAATCCTCAGGGTGGAATTGTTGAGCAGGAGGCTCCCATCCACATCTCGAATCTGCAGGTTGTTGACCCCAAGAGCGGCAAGCCCACTCGCGTAGGTCGCAAGGCAGACGACAAAGGTAAATTAGTTCGTTACGCTAAAAAGTCAGGGGAGGAGATCAAATAATGGCTGAATACATTCCTACACTCAAGACCCAGTATAAGGAGGTCATTGCACCTGCCCTTATGAAGCAGTTCGGCTACACTAGCATTATGCAGTGCCCGAAGCTGGAGAAAATCGTCGTTAATCAGGGTATGGGCCAGGCTGTTGCCGACAAGAAGCTCATCGACGTAGCTCAGGAGGAGCTTACCCTCATTACCGGACAGAAGGCCGTACAGACCAAGTCGCGTAAGGATATCTCGAATTTCAAACTCCGTAAGGGTATGCCTATCGGTGTTCGTGTAACCCTCCGCCACTACCGTATGTACGAGTTCTTGGAGCGTCTGATTGCTGTGGCTCTGCCCCGTATCCGCGACTTCAAGGGTATCAACGAGAAGTTCGATGGTC
>CAZFQU010000094.1:0-5483 GCA_964521245.1 uncultured Alistipes sp.
TCGTCACAAATATAAAAAAAGCCCATCTAACAAAAAACTTGTTAGACAGGCTCTCATTCTTGGCTTAACAGAATTAAACAAATTACCTATTTCCCATAGCGTTTTTCCACAACATCCCAATCCAGCACCTGCCATAGCGAGTCGATGGAGTCGGCTCTGAGGTTGCGATGGTCGAGGTAGTAGGCATGTTCCCACACATCTGCCACCATGAGAGGTTTATGCCCATAGCGTATGGGGTTGCCGGCATTAGGCTCCGATATTATGCTCACCTCACCCGATGGCTCCTCCACAAGCCACACCCATCCCGAGCCGAAAAGAGCTGTTGCACTTCGCTTAAACTCCTCTTTGAATCGCTCCACGCTGCCCCACTTATGATTTATTGCCTCAAAGAGCTTGCCTGTGGGAGCCTTCTGTGGCGAGGGAGATAGCTCCTCGAACAAAAATTCGTGATTCCACACCTGCGCACCATTATTATATATCCCGTCACTTGCTCGTTTTACTATCTCGTCAAGACTGCTATTTTCGAATTCGGTGCCACGCACCAGCTCGTTGAGTTTATTCAGGTAACCTTTGTAGTGTTTGCCATAGTGATACTCGATGGTCTGCTGTGAGATGTGAGGCGAGAGGGCATCGCTCGCAAACGCAAGCTCCATAGCCTTGTGGTGTAGGGGCTGTGATGATACAGTTGTCATAATTGATAAGATTAAAAAAATAGAGGTTGATATCGTTTTCATACCAACCTCTCAATCATAAACCCTGCCATCGTTGACTACGACTTATGTTTCATAAGCGTAAAATCGAACTCCAAGCCTCCCTGCTTGCGATTTTGAGCTACGATGCTTCCGCCATGGAAGAGAACCGAATTTTTTACAATAGCCAATCCTAAGCCCGTACCGCCCATCTTGCGCGAGCGACCCTTATCGACACGATAGAAACGCTCGAAGAGTGGCAAAAGGTGTTTGGGTTCGACACCCACACCGTTGTCGGCAAACGTAATACGATACCCCTCGGCACTCTCTGCCATCAGGGTTATCTCTATACGGTTACCCGCAGAGTAACTCACGGCATTACTCATAAGATTCAAGAATATAGAACTAAGCAGAGGCTGATTGCCATATATAGGCATACTCTCGGGCAGCCTTAACTCTATCTCGAAGCTCTTGTCCAGACACTCCTCTGCAGCCTCGTCGATAATCTTCCTTAGGTCACACTCCTCGCATTGTATGAGTGTCGGAGCCTCGTCGATACGGGTTATCACCGACAAATCGTTCATCAGTCGCTCCAGCCGCTTTGTTTGGTCGTAGCTGCGCTCGATAAAGCGTTCACGCGTCTGAGGGTCGATGTCGGGGTTGAGCATTATACTCTCCATATAACCCATTATTACACTTATCGGGGTCTTAAGCTCGTGGTTTATGTTGTTTGAGAGTTGACGCTTAAGCCTAACCTTATCTCTCTCCTGCTCTAATGCCACTTGGTGTTCGCGCTCGGCATCGCTCACCGCTCGTTGCAGTTGTGAGTAGAGATATACTATATGGTTGGCAACCTCGCCCAACTCATCGTCGGCAAAGCGAGGCTCGTTCTCAATCACCTCTCCCCTATCCAAGCGAAGGGTAAACTCCCTGAGGTGGCGAATGTTCTTTGACAGACGCAGCGTGATAAGATATCCGAAGAGTATGATTACCAGACCTATTGCCACGATGTAGCTCAGGAACTGATAGTTGACGCTCAGAGCTTCGCTCAGCGAAAAGTCGTAGGGGAGAGCCGAACGTACGATTACCGAGCCACTTCGTTGTGCAGAATAGAAGTAGTCGCGCTCAACGCTCTGAGAATGGCGACGTATGGTGTGACCCTCGCCATAGGTCAATGCCTGCTCAATCTCCCAACGGTCGAGGTGGTTTGGTAACGATTGACCGTTTGTACTTACCTCAGAGTCGTAAACCACACGTCCCAAAGTGTCGATAAGCGAGAGTCTTAGATTTGGCTCCTGCTCTCTCACGTGTGCAAGAATCTCGTCAGCTGTCACCTCACGCTCCAGAAGGTCGGCAATATGGGTGTTGATTTGTTGCAGTTTACTATTCAGCAACTCGGTCTTGTAGTAGCTCTCACGGTTGTACTGAAAGATGAGAAAAAAGAGAGTGAGCAGCACCGTAAACGAAGCTGTCAACAGAAATAATTTTTGTTGGTATGTGAGTCTAAATCTCGAAGCCATATCCAAATCCCTGTCTGGTTACCACCCTATTGCCGTATTCGCCAATCTTTTTTCTGAGACGTGTGATGTTTACATCCACCGTACGGTCGAGGACTATCACCTCTTCGTGCCATACGAGGTTCAGAATCTCATCTCTGGAGTAGATATTACCCGGGTGAGAGAGCAGTAACCAAAGAATCTCAAACTCCTTTTTGGTAAGCTGCACCACTCTGCCATCCACAGTGCAACTCTTGTTGCGAAAATCCAGCTGCAAGCCACGATATCCTACTCTTTGTTCATCATCCGACTTGGCTACTCGGCGCAACACACTCCTGACTCGAGCCAGCACCTCGCGCATAGAGAAGGGTTTGGTGATGTAGTCGTCAGCGCCTATGTTAAGTCCCGCTACGGTATCATCCTCCGAGGAGCGTGCCGTGCAGAATATTATAGGAATTGAGGCGGTCTGGGGCTGAGCCTTGAGCCTCTGAGCGAGCTTGAAACCACTCATAGCTCCCATCATCACATCCAAAATCAGCAGGTCGTACTTCTCACAACCCACCTCCAAAGCCTCTTCTGCACTCAGTGCCGTATCTACCTCATAACCTTCAACCTCGAGGTTAAACTTCAGAATCTCGCACAGAGCCTCCTCGTCATCGACAACCAAAATCCTATACTTTGCCATCAGTGCGTAATCACCAATTTTTATTGTTTAGGTAGTTTCTATAAATTAGGTCGAGTAGATTTTGACTATTATTTTGAGGATATTTCTAATTTCTTATAAAGGCGCAATACGAGTATTGTAACTGCGTAAAAATTAGAAATATACCAACATAAGCCCCAAAGCGACCGAAACAGAATCTGCCGATAAAAATAACTTTTTACTAATTTATAGAACCTACCTTTAGAGTTTTCGTTTCTCGTTACAAAATTAGAAAATAAATCTCCCAAACAAATCTCTTAAGCCCCGAATTAACAAAAATGTAATATTTTAACTACTTTTGTGGGGTATAAACCACCTGAAAATTTTTATACCCAATAGAGAATGAAACGCAGAATACTCTTTATTACTATACTTTTCTTTGCGCTTGCTTTGGTGATGTCACTACTCAAGCTCCCTTTTATGGCACTCCATTTGGGCGACTTCACCGGAGGTGAGTGGTGCGAGGTTTTGCGTCATGGCTTCTCGCTCGATATGACCGTTGCGGGATATATCACAGCCCTCCCCCTGCTACTTGTTTTGGCGTGGGTGTGGCTCCCCTTTGGTGACAAGAGCCTCAGAATGGTTTTGCTATGCTATTTTGTGCCGATACTCTTTGTGGTGGCTCTGGTCCACTCGGTCGATTTGGGTCTCTATGGCTATTGGGGCTACCGAATCGACAGCTCGGTATTGCTCTACCTCTCCTCGCCCAAGGAAGCTATGGCTTCGCTCTCGGCTTGGGATTGGGTCTTGGGAATAGTCGCGGTGCTTTTGATATATTCGCTGCTGCTTGTGGGGGCTATCTACCTGCTTCGTCTTGTCAAATTTCCCTCTCTCTCCATCCCTCGTAAGTTACTCTGCTCACTTGTCCTTCTCTTTATGGGCGGACTCTGCTTTCTTGCCATACGAGGCGGAGTGAGTGTTGCTGTTGCCAACGTCAGCAAGGTCTATTTCAGCTCCGAGCAGAAACTCAACCACGCAGCAACCAATCCACTCTTCTCGCTGCTCTCGACTTTGGGCGACGATAAAGATATGGAGCCACAATACCTCTTCTTCTCTGACGAGGAGTTGGCAGAGCGTTTTGGTGAGATTCGTGGCGACAGGAGCGATAGTGGAGGTTGCGATAAGCTGTTGCGCACCCCTCGCCCCAATGTGGTGATAATCCTTCTCGAGAGTTTCGGCCGTTCGTGGATGGATGAAAAGGTAGGCTCGGAGTATGTTATGCCCACCATGCAACGTCTCAAAAGCGAGGGTGTATGGTTCGAAAACTGCTATGCCAACTCCTTCCGCACCGACCGAGGTCAGGTCGCCATTCTCAATGGCTACCCGGCTCAGACACGCATGTCGATAATGAAATATCCCGCCAAGAGCCGTACGCTCCCCTCGTTGGCACTTTCTCTCTTAGGTGAGGGATACTCCACGTGGTTTACCTATGGTGGCGACCTTAACTTTACAGATCAAGCAGCCTGTATGTATGCTACGGGTTGGCAGAGACTCACGTGGCAGAAAGACCTTAACTTCGATGCTCCCACTTCGAAATGGGGCTATGCTGACGATGTTATGGCAGACTACTTCGTGGAGCAGCTTCTCGCCCTCGATAAGGAGTATCGCACAACAGGTAAAAACTACCTTGCCGGCTGGTTGACCCTCTCAAGCCACGAGCCCTTCGAGGTGCCATACTCCAAATTCGAAGATAAGATACTTAACTCTGCAGCCTTTACCGATGCGCAACTCGGACGTGTTATCGATACACTCAAGGCCTCGCCCGCGTGGGATGATATGCTACTGATTCTTATCGCCGACCACTCCTACGCTTGGCCCTTGGGCATAGGCTACAACACCCCCGAGCGTCACCATATACCTATGATTTGGACCGGAGGAGCCATCTCTTCGCCACGAGTTATCGACACCTACTGCTCGCAAATCGACCTTGCGGCAACCCTCTTTGCTCAAATGGGTATCGACCACTCCGACTTTATCTTCAGCAAAGATATTCTCTGCACATCCCTGCCCCATTTTGGTTACTATTGTTTCAACGATGGCTTTGCCGTTCTCTATCCCGATGGCAAAATTATCTATGATAACACCACCTCCAAAATTATCGATTCCATCAATCCCGACTCGCTTTATCTTAACTACGGAAAGGCCCTCTTACAACAAACCTATTTGGATATACGCACCCGATAATTACAAGTCAACGGTCAGTAGCGTGAGAATTTTTTCAGTGAGCCGAATTTACGGCTGAGCCTATTTCGGCCCTCAGTCGGCAAACGACAAAAAAATAAGGAGGTCAAAACTGACCTCCTTAGTGCCCAGGACGAGACTCGAACTCACACGGGCTAATGCCCACTACCCCCTCAAAGTAGCGTGTCTACCAATTTCACCACCTGGGCAACAACTAAAGAACGAACCAATTATCTCAATTGGGTGTGCAAATATAGGAACAATTTTTATTCCCACCAAATTTTCGGCAAACTTTTTTGAAAAAAGTGACTTTTAGGTGCGGATACCTTATGTATAATAGGGATTATTTGTGGTGTCAAACAATATTGTCCTAAATAATTTCGAAAAAAATAAAAAAGGAAGTTGAAAACTAAA
>CAZFQU010000095.1:0-5477 GCA_964521245.1 uncultured Alistipes sp.
ACAGCATACAGAGTTGCAATTGTATTTTTTGATTTTAGGCTGGGGAAATTCTGTGTATCGTGAAGAATAACGACGATGGGTAGTACTAATGTACGTCCCATTGTCGGGATTCGAGGGATGTGCAGAATTTACCGCATATAAATCGAAAAATATTGGTAATTATAAAATAATTACTACCTTTGTGGCAAAATTTTGTTAAACCATAACTAAAACTAAATCATTTATGTTCAAAGGACACCCTAAAGGTCTGTTGGCTGCGGCACTGAGTAATATGGGCGAGCGTTTCGGCTACTATATTATGAACGCAGTTTTGGTGCTTTTCCTCTGCTCGAAGTTTGGCTTGAGCGAGGAGTTGAGTACTTCTATCTACTCGGTATTCTATGCCGGCATCTACATTCTCGCTCTTCTCGGTGGTTATATTGCCGATAAGACCCAGAACTACAAGCGTACTATTATGACCGGTCTGATGGTGATGGCTGCCGGCTATATCATCCTCTCGATTCCTATTCTCTCGACTTCGGAGAATATTATGTGGCTGCTGCCCATGACCTGTTTTGCCCTTTTGACCATTGCATTTGGTAACGGTCTGTTCAAGGGTAACCTTCAGGCTATCGTTGGTCAGATGTATGACAACCTCGAGGCTGAGGCTGCTAAGGAGGGCGAGGAGGCTCTCAGAATAGCTAAGTCGAAGCGTGACTCGGGTTTTCAGATTTTCTATGTGTTTATCAATGTTGGTGGTGTTATCGCTCCTTTCGTAGCTCCTCTGCTTCGCGAGTGGTGGCTTAAGGCTCACAACTTCCTCTACAATGCTCAGCTCCCCGCACTCTGCCACGAGTATATCGAGAAGGGTCAGGCTATGGCTGCAGAGCAGTTGCAGAACCTTCAGACTATGGCTCAGAGCGTGACCATCAATGGTGAGGCTGTGGTTGATGCAGCTTTCTGCTCCAGCTACCTCCAGATTTTCAACGAGGGTGTACACTACTCGTTCATCGCTTCGGTAGCAGCAATGCTCATCTCGCTTATCATCTTCGTTTGCACTAAGAAGACCTTCCCCAACCCCAGCGCAAAGGGTGCTGCAGAGTCGGTTGACTACACTCCCGAGGAGAAGAAGGCTATGGCTGCCGACATCAAGCAGCGTCTGTACGCTCTGTTCGCAGTTCTGCTTATCGCTATCTTCTTCTGGTTTGCATTCCACCAGAACGGTACTTCGCTCTCGCTCTTCGCTCGTGACTTCGTGAACTCGTCGAGCGTGGCTCCCGAGATTTGGCAGGCTCTCAACCCCTTCTTTGTGATTATACTCACTCCCGTTATTATGTGGATTTTCGGCTCGCTGGCACTGAAGGGTAAGGTTATCTCGACTCCTCGCAAGATTGCTATCGGTATGGCTATCGCAGGTACGGCTTATCTCTTCTTGGCAGGCTACTCGTTCTTGATGGATTACCCCTCGGCTAACGAGTTCCGCGCACTGCCCGTTGACGAGCGCACCGCACTTCTGTCGGGTCCTTGGGTACTTATCGTACTCTACTTCTTCCTGACTGTTGCCGAGCTCTTCATCTCGCCTCTGGGTCTGTCGTTCGTATCGAAGGTCGCTCCCAAGCACCTGCTTGGTCTGTGCCAGGGTTTGTGGCTCGGCGCAACCGCAGTAGGTAACCTTATGCTGTGGGTAGGTCCCTTGATGTACAACAAGTGGCCTATCTGGCAGGCTTGGACCGTATTCTTGGCTGTTTGCCTTATTTCGATGGGTATTATGCTGGGTATGGTTAAGTGGCTCGAGAGAGTTACCAAGTAATAAGAATTTACACTCACAGACAGAGGCTGTTCGGACCAAAGGTCGGACAGCCTCTGTTCTTTTTTGGTTGTATATAATACTAAAGGTACAATATATGAGTATTCTGAAAACTTTTTTTGTTTTCAAAGTTTTCTTGAGTATATTTGTACGCTCTTAAGTAGCCATAAAGACTTTTTAGTGGTGGGGGTAAGAGTGAGGAAAGTGAAAGATATGGAAGAAAAAGAGTTGACACAAAAAGAGAGAATCATCGTCCAGACATCGAAGATGTTTGTCGAGCAGGGCATAAAGGCGGTGAGAATGGATGACATAGCACGCGAGTTGGGAGTATCAAAGAGGACTCTCTACGAGCTATTTTCGGACAAGGAGTCGCTACTCTACCTCTCGCTCAACCACCATTTCAACTCCATACGCGACGAGCATATCAGCCTATGCCAAGGAGCCGAGAATATTATCGACAGCATATACATCATTCTATCAAACATTATCGATAAAGGTCACGTCACATCAAGACTGATGACCAACCTCAGAAAGTTCTACCCCAAGATTCACAAACAGATAATCGAGGAGCATAGCACAAACAACCGAAACAAGCTCAGAGAGATGATTCTGAACGGATTCGAGGATGGAATCTTCTCCGACAAGTTTAATATAGACCTTGCAATCGGTGTACTTTATTCGTCGGCAAACACAACACAAACCTCTGCCGACCTTATCACTCCCGAAGATATGAGCCCCAAGGAGGTTATAGTTCAGATTGTGACCACCTTCTTCAGGGGACTATCGACAGTAAAGGGATTAGAGATGATTGATGCGTGTCTGAAGAAATACAACCTTTAGCCAAGACAAGGAACATAGAAAGCAAATAATAAATACTAATTAAGGAGTAATGAAACGTCTGATTTTAACATTTGGACTTGCCCTTACGACCCTGATGGGGGCGTGGGCAACAAACGACGCCCAAAGTTCGATGCAGCTTACGCTTGACGAAGCTATCGAGATTGCGCTGAGCGACAACCCGACAATCAAGATTGCCGAGATGGAGATTCAGCGTTACGACTATGTGAAGCGTCAAACTTGGGGTAACCTTCTGCCTCAGGTATCGGTAACGGGTATGTACAACGCAGCTATCGAAAAGACCTCGATGCGTGGTGGTCTTTCATTTGGTGCCGACAACACATTCACCTTCACGGGCGATGTGTCGATGCCCCTGTTTGCACCCCAGATTTATCGCACTCTCAAGCTCAACAAAGCGCAACTTGCATCGGCTGTCGAGACTGCCCGCTCGTCGAGAATCGACCTTGTGGCAGCCGTTAAGGTGGCGTTCTATAATATTATGCTTGCAGAGCAGTCGCTTGCCGTACTCAAGGAGTCGGAGCAAACTATTCAGCAGACAGTGGATGAGACGCAGCTTAAGTTCGACAACGGTTTGGTTTCGGAGTACGACCTGCTCACCGTACAGGTGCAGCTCTCAAACATCAAGCCCACCATTCTTCAAACCGAGAATGCCATTAAGGTTGCAAAGCTCTCGCTCAAGATGTATCTTTCTATCCCCGAGGATGTTGAGATTAGCATCGAGGGTAAGTTAGACGATATGCGCGAGGTGGTGTTTGCCGGTAGTGATATGGTGACCGACCTGAGCGAGAACTCTTCGCTCAAGCAGTTGGATTTGCAGGTCGAGCAGTTGGAGCGTCAGCTCAAGGTTGCCAATGCCTCGCGTCTGCCCTCGCTTGGAGCCTTCTACCAGATAACCAAGACGGGTAACGATATGGCAGCCATATCGTTCACAGGTGCTGCTTCCGACTCGCGATATCGCTTCTATTGGACTCAGCCACAATCGCTTGGCGTGCAGCTCAATGTGCCTATCTTTGCAGGTCTTACGAAGATGAACCAATCGCGCTCGATAAAGAACCAGATAGCACAGCTCAAGGAGCAGCGCGACTACGTCGAGAAACAGATTGATGTGCAGATTCGCAACTCGATAAACACCGTTCTTACTGCTCGCGAACAGATGTTTGCACAGGAGACCACAATGAAACAGGCTCAGAAGGCATTCTCGATTTCGGAGACTCGCTACAACGCAGGTGCAGGTACGATGCTCGAACTTAACTCTTCGCAGCTGAACCTCACTCAGGCTCGCCTGAACTACTCGCAGGCAATATTCGACTTCCTCTCAGCCAAGGCAGAGTATGACAAGATTATAGGTATCGAAAAATAGTAAAAAACATATAGCAATGAAAAAGACATTTATTCTACTTGCCGCTCTTGTGGCAATGACCGCCTGCTCGTCGAAGCAGAGTGCAACGGTTCAGGAGGAGGTAGTGGTCAAAACCAAGACCTCGACTGCAGTAAAGCAGACCATCTCGCTAATGGAAGAGTACACTTCTGAAATCAAGCCCTACAAGGAGAACGATATCACCCCCGCAGCGTCGGGTCTGCATATCGACCGCATACTCGTTGATGTGGGTCACAAAGTGCAGAAGGGTCAGCTTCTTCTGATACTCGACCCCACACAGTATAACCAGCACCGCCTGCAGTTGCAGAATATTGAAGACGACTATAATCGTCTGTTGCCCGTATATGAGGCAGGTGGCATTTCAAAGCAGCAAATCGATCAGGCTAAGGCTTCGCTCGACGTGCAGCGTGAGGTGAGTGCCAATCTGAAGAAGAATATCGAGTTCCGCTCGCCTATCTCGGGTGTGGTAACAGCTCGTAACAACGATCCGGGCGACCTGCTCGTAGGAGCCCCTGTACTCCACATTATGCAGATTAACCCCCTGAAGGTGACTGCTAACATCCCCGAGCAGTTTGTACCCGTTGTGAAGCGTGGTATGAATGTTACCATCAAGCTCGACGCAATGCCCGAGCGCGAGTTTACGGGCAAGGTTGAGCTTATCAACCCTGCTGTCAACTATCAGACTCGCACCTTCGAGGTCGAGGTCAATGTTCCCAACGCAAAGCAGGAGATTCGCCCCGGAATGTTTGCCCGCACCTATTTCGATATGGGTCAGAAAGAGGGAGTGATGATTCCCGATGTTGCCGTTCAGAAGCAGGTAGGCTCGTCGGAGCGTTATGTATATGTCATCAAGGATGGTGTAGCCCAGCGTCGCAGGGTGGAACTTGGCCGTCAGGTAGGCTCTTTGATTGATGTTCTCTCGGGCGTAGAGGCAGGCGAGGAGGTTGCCGTAACCGCTCTCTCGCGCATTGAGGATGGCGTAAAGGTCGAGATTATCGCCGAGTAGTCTGTTTTGTAGAAAAAAAATTAGAACTTAAGAGTTATGAAAATTTACGAAACCGCGGTACGAAAACCGATTTCGACCTGCCTTATATTCATAGGCGTAATCGTGTTCGGTCTTTTCTCGCTTAAGAATCTGGCGGTTGACCAATATCCCGATATTGAGATACCGATGATTTCGGTAATCACCACCTATCCGGGAGCTAACGCCGCCGATATCGAGACCAACATTACCCGAGTGCTTGAGGACAACCTCAACACCGTGGAGGATTTAAAGGATTTGACCTCCAAATCGTCGGACAACTTCTCGATGGTCACCCTCGAATTTGAATATGGTTCAGACCTAACTGAGGCAGCAAACAACGTGCGCGATGCTGTCAGCCGCACACAGTCGCTGCTGCCCGATGGCGTGGACTACCCCACCATCTTCAAATTCTCGACCTCGATGATGCCCGT
>CAZFQU010000096.1:0-5447 GCA_964521245.1 uncultured Alistipes sp.
ATGAGGTTCTGACTACTCGCTAATGGTAAATTGAATTTATAGAACCTCCCATAAACTATATAAAACTATGAAAAAGGCAGTATATTTATTATTAGGACTCTTTGCTGCTACACTTGTGGGGTGTACGCAAGACCTTGACGAGCCGACACTAAATATGCCGACTCCCGAGCTGGATGGTGCTATCGCCATCAATATCAGCGGCTCAATTTCGCAAACCTACACCACACGTGTCGATGACGGAGGGTTCTGCGATGGCGACCAGATTGGTCTTTATGGTGTGAACTACACTGCCGACAACACCGTTGCCGGCGAGCTTCTCGACGATGGTAATCAGGTTGATAATGCCCGCTATACTTTCGATGAGGCAAATTGGAAATGGAACTCGGCTAACCCCGTGTATTATAAGGATGCAGAGACCAATATCGACCTCTATGGTTATTATCCTTACGGTAGCGTTGAAAGTGTGAACGCCTATAAGTTTGAGGTGTCACAAGACCAGTCGGGAGCAAATGCCGTTGATGGCTACGCAGTGTCGGACTTTTTGTGGGGTAAGGCAGAAAATATCGCTCCAAGCGAGGCAAAGGTAAAAATTAAGTTCAACCACAAGTTGGCTTGTGCTAATGTCATTCTTGCCGAGGGCGAAGGCTTTGCCGATGGTGAGTTCGATGCTTTGGACAAGAGTGTTCTTGTGATGAATACCACTCGCAAAGCCGAGATAGACCTCTCTACGGGTGTGGCTACCGCTACGGGCGATGCAGAGAGCGAGGGTATCGTAATGAAAAACAACTCGGAGGGCTTCCGTGCTATTGTTGTTCCGCAGAGTGTAGAGGCTGGCAAAGCATTGTTCTCTATTACGGTCGATGGCGTTTCTTACCGTTTCAAGAAAGATACAGACTTCATCTACGAGGCAGGTAAGCAATCGAAGTTCACCATCACTATCAACAAGAAAGTTCCATCGGGCGAATATGAGTTTGTTTTAACCGATACAGAGATTATCGATTGGATTGCCGACCTTGACTCAAATGGTGGCGAGGCTCGTCAATACTATGTCGTACATCAAGAGGAACCGGGTACTTTGAGTGCCAAACTGCGCGAAGCAAAGAAAGACCCAAACAAGATTAGGAACTTAAAAATCTCAGGTAAAATAGATGCTTGTGACTTCTACTTTATGCGTGATTCGATGTCGGTTTTACAAGCCATTAATATTAAAGAGACAACGATTGTTGCTAATGCAGAATATCCAGCGGATGCCATCCCTGCAAACGCATTCAGCACATATCTTGGCGGTAAAACGACATTAATTTATTTTTCGTTTCCTGAAAACATCACACAGATTGGTGTGGGTGCATTTAGTGGTTGCTCAAATTTATCGGGGGCACTTATTATACCTGACAAGGTTTCCGAAATTAGTAGCTCAGCATTTGAAGGGTGTTCCAATTTAACATCTTTAACCCTACCAACTAATTGCACAAAAATTGAAGGTAGCGCATTTAGAAACTGTAGTTCTTTGTCTGGACCATTGTCCATACCACCCTCTGTGAATCATATTGGATCCTATGCATTTGAGAATTGTAGTGGTTTTACAAATACGTTGATTTTGCCCGATAACTTAACAACATTAGGCGAGTATGCTTTCGCTGGATGTGGCGGATTTTCAGGTAGTTTAACCATACCCAATGGAGTTAAAGAGCTTGGAAGAGCCACATTCCTCAATTGTTCTGGTATGCGAGGTTCGTTGATATTACCCAACCATATCATTTTGAAGAATAACAATACCTTTGGCATTACTTATGGGATATTTAGTGGTTGTGGGTTTACTGGAGAATTGATTCTCCCTGAAAATATAACATTTATTCCTCGCGCATGTTTTTTTGGTTGCCTATTTTCTTCTATAAAGGAGTTTCCTGAATCGCTTATGGAAATTGAAGATCACGCGTTTGCTAATTGTTCTCGATTATCGGGGATATTAGAATTCCCAGAGTCACTAATATCCATAGGAGAATCTGCTTTCGGTGGGTGTACAACATTGGAAGGCGTGGTTTTGCCATCTGAATTAGGTGTGATTAAGTCAAGAACATTTGCCAACTGCTTTTATATCAATAAAATTATCTGTAAGGCCATCGAGCCACCAACAATTTTATCAGGTGCATTTGATGGCGTTGCAAAAGACAACTTCTCAGTTGAGGTTCCCGAGCAATCGGTTAATCGTTACCAAAATGACACAAATTGGGGAGAGTTTAAGCGTATTGTAGCACACCAAGATTTTAGCATATCTCGCCGACTGATGCGAACTCTTAATGCAGAACACAGCCGCAAGTTTTTATTGCGCGCCCCAGCCGATTATGCTTGGAGTATTGAGAGTAAACCCGATTGGGTAACGGTAACTCCTTCAAGCGGTGTAGGCAAAACCGAGGTGGTTATAACGGTAAACGAGATGACTGATGCCGATATTTCAACATTTGAGATTAATACGGGAGCTTACAACTCGCCTAACTATGAAACACACAGAGGTCGTGCAGGAGAGATTGTCTTCCTGCTTAATGACAAAGACTACCGCACCACAATGGATATTGAGCAGTATGATTGCGACAACTATGATGGCGAGGTGATAGTCAATCAAACGGCATCGGAAGGTGCAGGTGTAAATATCGTATTTATGGGAGATTGTTTTGATGCCCGCGATATTGCTATGGGTAGTTACCTTGATGGTATCAATGAGGCAATTGGCTACTACTTTGATATTGAGCCATACAAGACTTATAAACCATACTTCAATATATATACAGTGGTTGGTATGTCTAATGATTCAGGAATGGGAACAGTCAATACCATTCGTGATGCAAAATTTGGCTCTCAATATACATTGAACGCAGGTGTCGCTCCAGATGAAAAAATCTGCTTTGAGTATGCTATGAAAGCTTCGACTGTAAATGAGAACAACCTTTGTCAGAGTCTTATTGTTCTTATAGAGAATACCACGGATTATGGTGGCATAACATATATGTGGGGCGATGGCTCTGCCATAGCTATTTGTCCCATGTCGGCAGATGCTTACCCTTACGACTTTCGAGGTTTAGTTCAGCATGAGGCTGGTGGTCACGGTTTTGGCAAACTTGGCGATGAGTATATTTATCACAATGGATTTATTGAGGCGTGTCCTTTCTGTGGAGCTGGATATCAAGCTGTTATGTCCGCCCATAGTTTAGGATGGTATAGAAATCTTGCTCTTACTGGAGATATGGATGAAGTAGCTTGGTCACACCTTATTTTCCACCCCAAATACTCGAATATTGTTGATATCTACGAAGGAGGATATATGCATAGTCGCGGATGTTTCCGTTCGGAGCCTAATTCGTGTATGAATAACAATATCCCATATTACTCTGCAATATCTCGACAGGAGATGGTTGAGCGCATTATGCGTTATGCGGGCAAAGAATTCTCACTTGAAGAGTTCTATGCAAATGATGTACTTGATATGCAGGGTAATATTACAGGTGGCACCCGAAGCGTAGAGGAGAATGCTATAACTCTCACAGGTGCAGGTAAGCAGATGCCACCCAAATTTATGGGAGACAAACCACAACTCAAAAAGTCTATCAAATAATCAAAGGAGGAGAAAACTATGAAAAAGATTTTTGGAATGTTGGCAGTTGCAACTCTTTTGATGGTGGGTTGCGAGAATGAAAATAATTTTACACAATACAACTCTGATGAAATTCGTGTGGAGGCTTCGGTGAAGCAGACACGAGCATCTGGAACATCTTTCGAGATCGGAGATAATATGGGCTTATATGCTGTGGAATACAGTGGCGATGAGGTTGCAGAACTTCAAGTAGCAGGCAATTTCATCAACAACGAGCCACTGACCTACAATGGCTCTGCTTGGGCAGGAAGTCGCACGCTCTATTGGAGTGAAAACCCTTGCGACTTCTATGGCATATACCCATACCAAGAGCCAGCAACAGTAAACGAGTACCTTTTTGACCTTCCAACAGACCAAAATAGCCCTGAAACCGAGGATGCGCTATCGGGGTATGAGGCTGCCGACCTTTTGTGTGCAAAGGCTACAAAGGTTTCTCACGAGGATGGTGCTGTACAGCTCCAATTCAAGCATATGATGTCACGAGTTGTGGTGAAAATTGAACGAGGTGAGAAGTATGAGGGCGAACTTCCCGAAGATATTACTGTACATCTCTACAATACTGTAACGACAGCAGAGGTAGATTTTACACACGGCTCATTGCAAAGATATGCTCATGGTGAAAAGAACACTATCACAATGAAGCAACTTTCGGGTGATACTTTTGCTGCGATTGTAGTGCCTCAAAACATTGAGAGAAGAACTCCTCTCGTTGAGGTTACTATGGAGGGCATAGCCTACCTATTGAGCTATTCGACATCGTTCCGACCAGGCTATCAGCACACCATAACCGTCACGCTGAACACCTCGCCCGAGCAGGAGAAAATCGAGATTAACATCGATGGCGAGGTCGGTGATTGGGAGTAAAATGGATAAAACAAAAGAAATTATGCCCCAATTTGAATTGGAGAAGCAACTGCACGAGCAGTATGCTGTTAATAATAACTCTAAGAGTGGAACTCTAACATCACTAATCGGGTCATTCTTGATTGTGATGACAGGATATGGGTATGTCTTATACCAATATTTCACAGGGGAACATATAGCTGATGAGTTCGTGCAATTTGTGGCAATCGTCGCTGCTGCTGTCATGACCTTACTTTACTTCATTTGCGTGTATTTGGGTGCAGATCAGCGAATGGAGCAGTTTGTTACTTTCGCCATCCGCATCAAACACTATAACTTAATCAATGATATGAAAGATTATCGAGAGATATACCCTGACAAATATCATCCTTGCGGAAAATCTTTTTGCAATTTTGTACAAGGTTTATACAATCTCCTATCAAAAGCATTGCTCATTGTCATTGCGTTCATTATTTATAGTTGCTTGTGTTTTATTGAGTGTGGTTGTTTCTTTTGGATGTGGGGGTTGGTTTTTGTTCTTGCTGGAATCATTTATCGACTTCATAAGTTTAGAAAATACAAAAGCAGGGAAACCGCTTTCATGGAGCAACACCCAATTGTGGAAAAGTTAATGAGCAAAGATAAGGAAACGAAATATTGCATATGCGATATATTGGCGTTTGCTACAATGCTTACAGTAGTTTTCTATGCTCTTGTCCTGCTGTTTGCTTGTATTTTTATTCCCAAACCCGAGAAATCGAATTCTGTAAATAAAATTGAGATGCATTTTTCAGACAGCGAAAATGTTATTATCAATGCATCTACTCAGGATTAAGTGAGAGATATTCCGGCAAACACTTTTATGATTAAAACTTTCAGATTATTTACACCCACGAGCCTAAAAAAAACTCGTGGGTTTGTTTTTGCGCCACAATCATATTATGCCGAATAATTCTGA
>CAZFQU010000097.1:0-5164 GCA_964521245.1 uncultured Alistipes sp.
TTAGTTTTCAACTTCCTTTTTTATTTTTTTCGAAATTATTTAGGACAATATTGCTCTTCAACAACTTCACGTGGGAGGATTTTCGCTCGATTTGCAAAATTGATATTATTTTTTCTATATTTGTGAATAATATGTGCATGATTCACTAAAACCCTATTTTTTATGAAACGATTACTCGCACTAATTATTTCAATCGTCATCACGACAAGCATAACTCCATCATTTGCAAAGAGCGATTCGGCAAAAATAGCACGCAAGGCAGAGAAGGAGCAACAGAGGGCTGAGCGCAGAGCCGAAGCCGAGCGCGAGTATCTTGCCGAGCCTCACTTCAAGGGTGGCGACATCGAAAAGTTCGAGAAGTGGGTACAGGCGAATCTTAAGTTCGACTACGGATCGTTACCCCGCGACACACCCCATATCAGGGTCGATGTGCCATTCTGGGTAGAGGCAGACGGCTCGACATCGCTCATGGAGGGCGACACCCCCAGCAAGCGACTCCATCCGCAGCTGGTGGAGGCTATCGAGCGGGTTATACCATTCTCGCCAGAGTGGGAGCCTGCACACGACCAGATGGGCAACCCCATTCGTTCGTCACAGACGCTCTCGCTGACAATTAACAACCATAGCTACATTGCGCCCATCACTGCTCGACCCGTTGGACCACGTCCCATGCCGCGTCGAAGATAAGGGGACGACAAACTCTGAATCAGACCCAGCATCAGATAAAGAATCATTAACCCCCAAAAATATGTAATTATGACTATGAGAACTTTTATTTTGGTTGCACTAATGCTTATGATTGGCTTGCCTACCAACGCAACACCTAAACAGAAGAGGCAAAAGACCACGACCGAGCAGCGAGAAAATAATAAACCTAACTACATCGCTCCGAAGTTTATGGATGGAGATATCAATCGATTCAGAGATTGGGTCAACAGTCGCCTCGAATACCCCGAAAGTTTTATGAATAGAAATATACCTTTGATAAAACTATCGGTCGATTTTCTTGTTGACGAAAATGGCACTGCACACGTTCTGACCAAAGTCGATGAGAGCGATCCTATGTACGACCTTTACAAGGCTGCTGACGATGCCATTAACAGCTCGCCTCAATGGGAGCCGGGAAAAGATTTGAATGGCAATCCCGTGAAGGTGAGATATACTCTGCCCATACACTTCAAGAATCCGCAGCCGTCTGTCGAAAAAATGATGGAACACGAATACAACATCAAAAATTACAGAAACGACAAGCCAAGCAGTGTTTCGGACCAAGATTTTAGAAACCAAAACCAAAGACGTCGCTAAGTAGCAGGCAAACCTAAAAAGAGTATGGAGGAGAGTCAGCAGCAAAAAGATGAAAAATTTATGCGCCACGCACTAAACGAGGCACAAGAAGCGTTAAAGAGAGAGGAGGTTCCTATTGGTGCAGTAGTGGTTGCGGGCGAACGAATCATAGGCAGGGGGCATAACCTTGTCCAGACCCTATGCGACGCTACGGCACACGCCGAGATGCAGGCTATAACCGCTGCCACATCGACCTTAGGCGGGAAGTACTTAGGCGAGTGTACGCTATATGTTACTGTCGAGCCTTGTGTGATGTGTGCCGGTGCCATAGCATGGAGCCAAGTGGGGCGCGTGGTGTGGGGTGCTGATGATCCTAAAAAGGGGTACAGGTGCTACTCCGACAAGATTTTTCACCCCAAGACAGAGATTCGAAGCGGAATACTCGCCCAAGAGTGCGAAGAGTTGATGCTCACTTTTTTTGCAACACTTAGAAGATAGAATTTTGTAAAAATGGAAATAAATGCTAATTTTGCTCCCAATTTGGAATTACGCGACTAAAAATATTACAAAACTAATAAAAGTATCAACTAAAAGATGAAAAAACTTATTTTATCGTTTGCAGCTATCGTTGCTGCGTTTACCGTTTCGGCACAGAGCGTGACCGATATCTACAATCAAGGAGCAACTGCTTATGGAGCAAAAGACTTCAAAACTGCAGTAGAGGCTTTTGAACAGGTGGTTGTATTGGGTATGGACTCTGAGGTTGAAGGCGATGCAACCCTTGCTGCTACCGCAAAGACTCTCGTTCCCAAGTGCTACTATCAGTTGGGTGGTCGTGCTATGCAGGCAAAAGATATTGATGGCGCAATCGAGTATTTCACTATGGCTATCGATAAGGCTATCCTCATAGATGATACCAACACCGAGTCGAAGGCTATCAACTGGATTGACAAGTGCTACAAGTCGAAAGGTGGCACATTCTTCAACAACAAGGATTATGCTGCTGCTGCCGAGATTTTCGCTAAGGGCTATGAGTTCAACAAGAAGGATGCTGAGATGGCTAACTTCTTGGGTACTTGCTACTGCGAGCTTGGCAACTATGCCGAGGGTCTCGAGATTCTCAACAAGGTGGCTTTGAACCCCAACCCCAAGTATGAGGTTGAGTCGGCTAAGGCTAAGGAGCTTGTTGCTCTTTATACCAACAATATGGTTGCAGGTTTCCAGCAGTCGGGTGACTTCGACGGTATGATTGCCGTTGCTGAGCAGATGCTCGCTAAGGACCCCGCATCGGCTGCTGCACTGAAGATTCGTGTTCAGGCTTACGACGGCAAGAAGGTCCTTTCGAAGGTTATCGAGCTGGCTGAGGAAGCTGCATTGGCTCAGAGTTCGGAGGAGGATAAGAGCTACCTCTACTACCTGCTGGGTTCGGCTTACAACGCTCGCGAGATGAAGCCTCAGGCTATTGCTGCCCTGAAGAAGGTGACCACAGGTCCTACCGCAGAGGCTGCAGCTGCTGCCGTAGCAGAGCTTTCGAAGTAGGCATAAGGAGTCGAAAAATAAAAATAGCTGTCCACTTTGTTGTGCGACAGCTATTTTTTTGTTATCTTTGTCTATCACAAACATCAATCTTGATATGGAGACTAAACTTCCGATTATTCAGCAAGATAGTTGGCTTGAGCCGGTGGAGCAGGAGATTAACTATCGCCACAAACTCTATAAAGACAAACTCGAGCAAATAGAATCCTCTTCAGGTTCGATTTGCGACTATGCCAACGGGTATAACTACTTCGGTTGGCAGTATGACCCCATGCTCAAGGGTTGGTGGTTCAGAGAGTGGCTGCCCGCAGCACACGATGTCTATCTGTTTGGTGATTTCAACTCGTGGCAACGCACCGAGCTGAGACTCCAAAAAGACAGAAATGGAGTATGGTCGATTTTTCTGCCCGACGGAATGTATGCCGACCGCCTTACTCACGGCTCGCTCTACAAGATTCACGTTCACGGCGATAATGGCTGGATGGACCGCATACCCGCCTACGCAACTCGCGTAGTGCAGGACGAGCAGACCAAAGACTTCACCGCACAGTTCTGGATTCCCCGGCCATTCGACTGGTCGGACGACGATTTCGACCCTCGCAAGGTGGGCAACCTCCTAATCTACGAAGCTCATGTCGGAATGGCCCAAGAGAGAGAGGGTGTGGGCAGCTATGTGGAGTTCACTCGAAAGATTCTGCCCAAAATCAAGAAGGCAGGCTACAATGCCGTGCAGCTGATGGCAATAGCCGAACACCCCTACTACGGTTCGTTTGGCTACCACGTATCGTCACTCTTTGCCCCCTCGTCGCGCTTCGGCACACCCGAAGAGCTGAAGGCGCTCATCAAACGCGCCCACCAACTCGGCATAGCCGTCATTATGGATATTGTCCACGCTCACTATGTCAAGAACCTCAACGAGGGCATAAACGAACTTGACGGCTCCGACCACCACTACTCAAAGGCAGGCGAGGCAGGCAACCAACCCTATTGGGATTCGAAGGTCTTTGACTATGGCAAGGGCGAGGTACAACACTTCCTGCTCTCGAATGTGAAGTATTGGCTCGACGAGTTCCACTTCGACGGCTACCGTTTCGACGGTGTGACCTCGATGCTCTACTACCACTTCGGATATACCGATTTCGACTGTCGCGAGAAGTTCTTTGACGAAGGAGTAAATCGCGATGCCATAACCTACCTCACGCTCGCCAACCATCTGGTACACAGCTACAAAGAGGGAGCCGTAACCATTGCCGAGGATGTGAGCGGTATGCCCGGAGTGTGTATTCCGGCTGAGGATGGCGGCATAGGCTTCGACTATCGTTTGGGTATGGCTATCCCCGATTTCTGGATTAAGTATCTGAAAGAAATACCCGACGAGAATTGGAATATCTGGGAGATGTGGTCGATAATGACCAACCGTCTGCCGGCCGTAAAGACTGTGGCGTATGCCGAGTCGCACGACCAAGCATTGGTGGGCGACAAGACCATAGCCTTCCGACTGATGGATAAGGAGATGTACTTCTCGATGGACAGAGCATCCCAGAGTCTGATTATCGACCGCGGAATGG
Source organism: uncultured Alistipes sp. (assembly GCA_964521245.1). Lineage (GTDB taxonomy): Bacteria > Bacteroidota > Bacteroidia > Bacteroidales > Rikenellaceae > Alistipes. The sequence goes on from CAZFQU010000097.1 coordinate 4,389, forward strand.
CACTGCACAAGATGATACGACTGTTCACCATATCGACAGGCGGACAGGCTTACCTGAACTTTATGGGTAATGAATTTGGCCACCCCGAATGGATCGACTTCCCCAGAGAGGGTAACGGCTGGAGCTACAAGCACGCACAGCGTCTGTGGTCGCTCTCGACAAACGGCTTCCTGCGCTATTCGCAACTTGCAGACTTCGACCGCGAGATGGTGCGCCTGATTCGTCGTCGCAAGGTGCTGGGCGCAGGCTACCCCTACAACCTGCTGATGGACGAGCATAACAAGACAATGGTCTTCTCGCACGGAAAGTTGCTCTTTGTCTTTAATTGGCACCCCACAGCATCGATTCCCGACTATGAGCTGCCCGTACCCAAACCCGGCAAGTATAAGTTGCTGCTTAACTCCGACGATAAGAGCTTCGGCGGTCTGGACAGAAACGAGGCGGGTGGAGAGTACTTCTCATACCCTCGCAAGTGCGAAGATGGCGTCGTAAGACACTATATGAAGATTTACAACACCTCGCGAACGGCAATGGTCTTTTCGATCTAATTTTTCGAGGGGGGGGGAGTGTGTGAGAAAGTGAGTGTGGATAGATTCTTCACATCGCAATAAGAGTTCCGAGTGGGTAGTACTTTACGTCTCACTCGGAATTTGTTTTTTCGCAACGAATCGACTTCAAGAGTTGTAACCATTTTTGATTTTAGGCTGAGGAAATTCTGTGCATCGTGAAGAATAACGACGATGGGTAGTACTAATGTACGTCCCATTGTCGGGATT
>CAZFQU010000098.1:0-4708 GCA_964521245.1 uncultured Alistipes sp.
ATATATAAATCAATCGATTGCCCCTATTTTATGTACTAATTTTGACCAATAAGCCAGGTTCCGCACCTCTTTTTTGCAAAATATTACCATAAATGGTGTAACTGACGAGAAAACTTCGTATATTTGTAGGTTGAAACATTATGATTTAACAGAGGTTGCATATTTTGTTATGTCCGAATTGGCTAATTTGAAGATAGGAATTACTCAGGGTGACACCAACGGAGTGGGATGGGAGGTTATACTTAAGAGCCTCTCCAACCCTATGATTTGCGAGTTGTGTACCCCAATTATATATGGCTCGCCCAAGGCTGCAGGGTTTTATCGCAACACCATTCGCGAGATTGACAACGTACCCTTCACTACCATAAACTCGGCACGTGAGGCACGCTCGGGCAAGGTTAATATCGTTCCCGTAGGCGAGGGCGAAATCAAAATCGAGCCCGGAGTGCAGAGTCCCATTGCAGGCAGGGCGGCGGTAGATGCTCTGCGTCGCGCAGCAGAGGATTTGCGAAATGGCGAGTTGGATGCGGTAGTCACCGCGCCGATAAACAAAGAATCGGTACAATCCGACGACTTTAAGTTTACGGGCCACACCGAGTTTTTTGCAGACGCTTTCGGTGGAGAGCCACTGATGATTATGTGTAGCGAGAGCCTGCGTGTAGGTTTGGTAACTATTCATATTCCCGTGAGCAAGATTAGCGAGGCCATCACCCGCGAGAAGATAGTAACGCGCCTTCAGCAGATGCGTTCGCTTCTAAAGCAGGATTTCGGCATTGTGGAGCCACGAATTGCAGTTTTGTCGCTCAACCCCCATGCCGGCGACGGAGGGTTGCTGGGCAGCGAGGAGCAAGAGGTTATCAAGCCTGCAATAGTTGAGGCCTTTGAGTCGGGCATACTTGCGTATGGTCCTTTTGCTGCCGACGGACTCTTCTCGAGCGGTGGCTATCGTCGCTACGATGCTGTATTGGCGATGTATCACGACCAAGGCTTGGCACCATTTAAGACCATATCGCCCGAGGGTGTGAACTTCACAGCTTGCATAGATTGTGTGCGCACATCGCCCGACCATGGTGTGGCGTATGATATTGCAGGCAAGGATATGGCAGATGCACAGTCGATGCGCTCGGCAATCTATACGGCAATCGATATTGTACGCAACCGCAGGGCATTCAAGGAGTGGAGTGCCGACCCGCTGCAACACGTTGCGAGCGAGCGCAAAGAACGTACGGAGCGTGCAGGTCGTGACCAGCGTCCGCTAAAAGAGGAGTCGCTACCAATGGATGAGGAGTAGCTGCATTGCAAAACAAAGATAACAAAGTGGGTTGGGGAGGTGTATTCCGTCTCGTAATTGTGGAAACACTGAGCATACCCCGATAACAATAAGTATAACTAAAATTAACAAAATGATTAAAGTAACTTTCCCCAATGGCGATGTAAAGGAGTTTGCCAAAGGGACTACGGCTTATCAGGTTGCCGAGAGCATCAGCCCTCGTTTAGCTGCTGACTGCTTGGCTGCCTCGGTAAACGGCGCAACCGTAGATATGTCACGCGCCATCGAGGAGGATTCCTCAGTAAAATTTTATAAGTGGGACGATGCTGAGGGCAAGCACGCCTTCTGGCACACCTCGTCGCACCTCTTGGCTGAGGCTTTGCAGACACTCTACCCGGGCATTAAGTTCGGTATCGGTCCCGCTATCGAGAACGGTTTCTACTACGATGTGGATTCGCCCACACCCATTACCGAGGCCGATCTCCCCGCAATCGAAAACAAGATGATGGAGCTTGCTCGCCAGAAGGAGGAGCTAGTGCGTACCGAGGTTTCGAAGGCAGATGCTCTTCGCACCTTCACCGAGAAGCAGGACCCCTATAAGGTTGAGCTTATCTCCGATTTGGAGGATGGCACCATCTCATTCTATACAAACGGTACATTTACCGACCTGTGTCGTGGTCCCCATATCTCGAACACAGGCTTTATCAAGGCTATCAAGCTCACCTCGGTAGCAGGTGCTTATTGGCGTGGTAACGAGAAGAACAAGATGCTTACACGTATCTACGGTATCTCGTTCCCCAAGAAGTCGATGCTCGACGAGTATGTAGTGATGATGGAGGAGGCTAAGAAGCGTGACCACCGCAAGTTGGGTAAGGAGCTTGAGTTGTTCACCTTCTCGCAGCGTGTAGGTCAGGGTCTGCCCTTGTGGTTGCCCAAGGGTGCTGCACTGCGCGACCGTCTCGAGCAGTTCCTGCGTTCGGTACAAAAGCAGTATGGCTACCTCCAGGTTATCACTCCCCACATCGGCAACAAGGAGCTTTACGTAACCTCGGGTCACTACGCAAAGTATGGCAAGGATTCGTTCCAGCCTATCCACACCCCCATCGAGGGCGAGGAGTACTTGCTCAAGCCTATGAACTGTCCCCACCACTGCGAGATTTATCGCTCGAAGCCTCGTTCGTACAAGGACCTTCCCGTACGTTTGGCCGAGTTCGGCACGGTATATCGTTACGAGCAGTCGGGTGAGCTTCACGGTTTGACTCGTGTTCGTGGCTTTACTCAAGACGATGCCCACCTCTTCGTACGTCCCGACCAGCTTTTGGAGGAGTTCGAGAAGGTTATCGATATCGTACTCTACATCTTCAAGACCTTGAAGTTCGACAACTACACCGCACAGGTATCGTTGCGCGATCCTAAGAATACCGAGAAGTATATCGGCTCGGACGAGAATTGGGAGAAGGCAGAGAGCGCAATTATCGAGGCAGCAAAGCGTAAGGGTCTGAACACGGTTGTCGAGTATGGCGAGGCAGCATTCTACGGTCCTAAGCTCGACTTTATGGTTAAGGATGCTATCGGCAGAAAGTGGCAGCTTGGAACTATTCAGGTCGATTACAACCTCCCCGAGCGTTTCGACCTCACCTATAAGGGTTCTGACGACAAGCAGCACCGCCCGATTATGATTCACCGCGCACCTTTCGGCTCGATGGAGCGTTTTGTGGCAGTACTTTTGGAGCATACCGGCGGTAAGTTCCCCTTGTGGCTCTCGCCCGATCAGGTTGTTGTGCTTCCCATTTCGGAGAAGTATAACGAGTATGCCGAGAAGGTTGTCGAGTATCTGAACCAGAACGATATACGTTCACAGATTGACGACCGCAACGAGAAGATTGGACGTAAGATTCGCGACAACGAGCTCAAGCGCATTCCCTATCTGGTGATTGTGGGCGAGAAGGAGCAGGCAGATGGTCTGGTGTCGGTTCGCGCGCAGGGCGAAGGCGACAAGGGTCAGATGACTCTCGAGGCGTTCCGCGACTTTATCAACAGCCTTGTTCAAAAAGAGATCGAGGCAAACAAGATGGAGGCATAATTTACTTATAATATTAACTTTTAATACTTTACAGCTATCGCAGCACCTAAACCGTTCCAGTCGAGACCACAGTTCTCGCAGAACAACAACAATCAGCCCAGACCCGCAGGTAATGCACCTCGCGGACCTCGCAAGCCGGAGAAGGAGAATCCGCACTTGATTAACGACCAGATCACAGCACCCGAAGTGCGCGTAGTGGGCGACAATATCGAACAGCCCACAGTGATGTCCTTGAAGGATGCACTACGTCTGGCAGATGAAATGGAGCTTGACCTTATCGAGATTTCTCCTAAGGCCGTTCCCCCCGTGTGCCGCATTGCCGACTACCAGAAGTTCCTCTACCAACAGAAGAAAAAGGCTAAGGAGCTGAAGGCTAATCAGGCAAAGGTCGTTGTCAAGGAGATTCGTTTCGGACCTCAGACCGACGACCACGACTACAACTTCAAACTCAAGCATGCCGAGAACTTCATCAAGGAGGGCTCGAAGGTCAAGGCTTACGTATTCTTCCGCGGTCGCTCCATCGTTTTCAAGGAGCAGGGCGAGATTCTTTTGCTCCGCTTTGCTACCGACCTCGAGGAGATTGCTAAGGTCGAGATGATGCCTCAATTGGAGGGTAAAAAGATGAATATGATGTTGGCCCCCAAGGGTAAGAAATCCTAACCCTAAGTGCCTAAATAACACACAATTAAAAAACAAAAAAAAGAAAAGATGAAAGTAGAACAGAATAAGATGGTGGGCGTAGATTACAAGCTCACCGTAGATGGTCAGATTGCAGACCAGTCAATGCCCGGTCAGCCCTTGGAGTTTATCTTCGGTACCGGCATGTTGCTCCCCAAATTCGAGGAGGCAATCCTCGGCAAGGAGCCCGGTGAGAAGGTAGCATTTACCCTCTCGCCCGAGGATGGCTACGGCGTAAAGCATCCCGAGGCTATTGTTGACCTGCCCAAGTCAATTTTTATGGTTGATGGTAAGCTCGCTGAGGATATCATCTTCGTAGGTTCGGTAGTTCCTATGGCAGATGCTCAGGGTAACCGTATGATGGGTACCATCGTTGAGGTTGCCGAGGAGACTGTTAAGATGGACTTCAACCACCCCATGGCAGGTAAGACCCTCAATTTCGAGGTTGAGGTTGTCATGGTTCGCGACGTTACCCCCGAGGACTTGGCTCCTAAGGGTGGTTGCAACTGCGGCTGCAGCGGCGACTGTGGCGACTGTGGCGATGAGCATGGTGATGGTTGTGATTGTGGTCACTGCAACTAATTTTTTGATTATATAGGGCATATTTTCAATTTATTGCGGGAAATTCCGCACATCCCTCGAATCCCGACAATGGGACGTACGTCAAAGTACTACCC
>CAZFQU010000099.1:0-4578 GCA_964521245.1 uncultured Alistipes sp.
TAGGCTCAAACAAAAAAAGACCTGCCTAACATTTTTTAATTGTTAGACAGGTCCAAAATGAGCTATTTTTCTATATCCGGCAAAAAATAATCTTCCGCGCCGAAATTACAACCACCCGAAAAACAAACAATTAGTGGTTGCAAGAGCCAAAAAAATCTCTCACAACCACTATATAGGCTTGACAAAGCCCTCCGAGGGGCTATTTAGTAGTCTAATCTGAGGAATTTACCACTGAGATCGAAGACCAACTCGAGGTCGGTATTAAGCTCCAATTCGTAGTCGCGACGGTCGCGGTCAATCTTAACAATCGTAGAATCGGGATAGTTATGCTTCACATAGCTGAGTATGTTCTGCGGGATAAGTGCATCAGGCACCACGCGGGGCGCGGTGTCAATCGAAAGCCACTCACCACCCGAATCGAAATCAAGCTCAGCACCACTGCGCAAACGAACATCATAGGTTGTGGATTCGAATATCTCGCTGTCGCGAGTAACATAGACTACCGGATCATCGGGGAAGTTCTCACTCAAAATCTGCTGTGCCTTCTCGGGCAACTGGTTGGGCTGAATAACCTTGTCGTCATCAGCATAGCAAGCCGTTATAAAAAGCGTGCTTACCAAAATTACAAAAAACTTTTTCATAGTACTTATTTTTTAGTTTGCGACTGCAAGATAAAAATAAAAACCCATTTTACAAAAATAATAACCCTAAAAATTATTTATGACCACATAATTTTTTTTTATAACAAGCAACAACCACTCCAAAAAAAGCGAAAAAGAGTACAAAAAATTTGGAGCTAAGGACTTTAAGTTGTACTTTTGTGCCGATTTTTTGTGCCATATCACGCCACAGCCTTTTGTTTAGGTTCTATTAAGTAGTTGGCACTCAACAAGTTTAGAAATTCAGTATCACTAAAATTAAAGAAAATGAAGAAAATTTTACTTGCAATCGTTTCGGTATGTGTGGCATTGCCCGCACTCGCAGGCGGTCTTATGACCAACACCAACCAGAGCGCATCGTTCCTGCGCAGCATCGCTCGTGGTACATCGCTCGACCCCGATGCAGTACTCCACAACCCCGCGGGTGTGGTATTTATGGAGGATGGCTGGCACTTCGGCCTGAGCGACCAGATGGCAATGCAGACCCGCACCATCGAGTCAACTTTCGCTCCCTTCGCTATGAATGCAGCTAACCTCGATCAGATGACCAAGAGCTACGAGGGTGAGGTATTCTCGCCTCTGATTCCCAGTTTCCACCTCGCATGGAAGAAGAATCGTTGGGCTGTAATGGCGGGTATGGGTGTTAACGGTGGCGGTGGTTCGCTCGAGTTCGCCAACGGTCTGCCCTCGTTCGAGCGTCAGTTTGCCGTTCTGCCTGTAGCTATCTCGCAGTTTGGTGAAAGCTACGGTCTTTCGGCTTCGCAGTACACTATGGATATGAACCTTACCGGCAAGTCTCAAACCTTGGCATTCAACCTCGGTGCAGCATTCCGCATCACCGATTGGTTGTCGGTATCGGCTTTGGTTCGTTACAGCACCACCTCAAATAGCTACACCGGTAAGATTGGCGGTATTATGGTTAATCCCTCGATGCCAGCAGTTCCTAAGGCAGGTCTTAATGGCTCGATGATTTCGGCTCCCTATTTCTTCCAAATGGCAAGCCAGATGCTTTCGCAGATGGGCGCACTCGACGAGGCTACCGCAACTAAGCTTGCAACCTACGCAGTTCAGACCTCGGACCACATTCTCGATGTTAAGCAGAAGGGACACTCCATCAGCCCCGTAGTTGCCCTCTCGTTCCACAAGGGTAAGTGGGATGCTTCGATTAAGTATGAATTCAAGATGGGTACAAAGCTCGAGATTGAGTCGGCTGCAGTATCGGCTGCTGACCCCGTAATCAACTCGCTCTTCCCCAATGGTGCAACCGTTAAGTCGGAGACTCCTGCTCTGTTGGCAGTAGCTGCAAGCCGCAACTGCGGTCCCGTGAAGGTTACCCTCGAGTGGCACCACTTCTTCGACAAGGACGCCGAGAACAGCTTCTCGCAGGCAGTAAAGGGCAACACCAATGAGTATCTGGCAGGTGCTGAGTGGGCAATCTCGAAGCGTTGGATGGTAAGTGCCGGTGTACAGCGTACTCAGTACAACCTCTACGAGCAGTACTACTCGGATATGAACTTCACCACCTCTTCGACATCGTTCGGTCTGGGTCTTAAGTTTAGCATCAACGAGATGATTGCCATCAACGCAGGCTTTATGAAGACCTTCTACGAGGATGTTACCAACTCGTCGGTTGACGCAAACGGCATCCCCTTCACCGATGTATTCAGCCGCACCTCCACCTCGTGGGGTCTTGGTCTGGACTTCAAGTTCGGCAAGAAGAACTAATCCGAGAACCTTTTGTAATATATAAATCTTACACAAATAAGCTCCTAACAAAAAGGACCTGCCTAAAAAACTTATTAGGCAGGTCTTTTTATCATCATTCTATACATTCAATCAAAATATCGAATGTACAAACTAATATTAACACTATCTAACCCTTAACATCTGACCAACACTCAACATATTGCCTGGTTTAATCTCGTTAAGTTGACATAGTGCAGATACGGTTGTTTTATACTTTTTAGCTATTTGCGATAAGGTATCACCAGAGCGTATCTCATGATATTTAGCTGAAGCAAAAGTATTACTATCAGGCAGTCATTGGGCTACACTTGACTCTGCAGTTTCACTCACTTTAACATTGCCCAGATTACCACTACACGCATCTTGTTTTGTCTCTGCGGTGTTTATAACGCAAACTGCAACATTGCAATAAGAGACCCAAGTACCCATACCCATCATCGGTCTATAAGCATCGATATCGTAATAGCAATTGGAGCGAACCGAAAAACCGGCAACATTAGCCTGCTCCTCTCTTAGCTCAAGGCTCTTGTAAATACACCACGACGAGGCCTTAACTCCATATAAGTCCATAGAGTTACGACCTATTGACGAGGTAGTTATCCTAACGGGCAAATTTAAGTTTTCATACCCATTATTGGACTTAAGCTCTGTATTTAGCCTATTGTACTTATTAGTAATATCCTTCTTGTTTGTTCCTTTGTAGCTACCCTTGCCAACGCCAAATGCAATATATTCAGCATATAAATCTGCCTCGTGTGTGCCGGGAATAAACCAACCTTCACCCAACGACTCTGCCCAAACAAAAGTAGGGAAATACTTATTCATATCTATATTGTGCTTGGCACAATACTCCTTAATAACTTTCATATTGTTGGCACCATAAGCACTTGTGGATGAGGCTAATTTCTCAAAGTGAGTCTTTATGGAGTTTTCAACATTCTTAACTTCATTCTTATACTCTTTCTTTGCAGCCTTACTCATCGTCTTAAACTCTTCCTGCATCTGATACCACTTATCAATATTATCCTTCTCAGAGACAGTGATAGCAAGAGCTTGTTCTCCCGTCTTATCAACGTGGAAAATAACTCCCTTAACTCCATTCTTCTCATAAACATCCCCGACCTTGTACTGTGCAAATACGATGTTAGCACAACAAATTAACGTTAATAGTAAAAATAGTTTCTTCATAACATGATACTTTAATTGGGTTAAACATATAATTTTTCTTAATAGACTCTTTTGCGTCAGATGGAGCAGACCATTCCCTACACATATATAAAAAAAGCGTGGATAATGCTTTTGTTGACAGGTACGACCAAGCACCTCACTGACGAAAGCACATACCCACGCCATAGGGCGCGAGCATTTAGCGTGCCTATTGTCCGTCAGTTGTAAAATTGGTCGTTTTGTCAACTAAACAATAGCCTAAATGCCATCTAATGGATTACGTATCTCATAATCCGACACACAAATATAATGAAATATTAGTAATAAAGAAAGTTTTAACCTAACTATTTATGGACATCAGAAGTTTCCCAATATACATACTACTTGGGGTTTAAGATATTTTTACTATATTTGCAGTGCGGTTCGTTCGAATCGCACTCTTTTTTGTAATATCGCCCCCCATTAGTAAATCGGCGGATGGAAGAGCATCAAAAGAAGAGTTTTATGATGGCTCTATAGTTCAAGGGATAGAACGAGGGTTTCCTAAACCCTAAATTCGCGTTCGAGTCGCGGTGGAGCTACTTTTAAGGAGACTTTTCGACCTGTCGGAGAGTCTTTTTTGTTACCTCCTCCCCTTTATAGCGAGCCACACTTTGTGTGACTACGCAGGTTCGTCGGTGACATACTCCGCGGTTCGGAAAAATAAATACATACGCTTAGTTTAAGTTGGGCTGAATGCCTGTCTATTGATAAAATCTCTCTCTCAAATATATTATGAACGGAGATTTTATCAATAGCTATTCCTACGGAATTATAACTTAAACTTAGCTTCACATCATTTTCGCTCACCTGTAACGTACGTTACCTCACCGATTTTTTTTAATTTTAGAGGAGCAGATTTATCCTATAAAAGCGAAATGTTTTTTTGATTTTAGGCGAGGAAATTCCGCACATCGTGAAGAAAGCCACCGATGGGTAGTACTTTGACGTACGTCCCATTGGTGGC
>CAZFQU010000100.1:0-4532 GCA_964521245.1 uncultured Alistipes sp.
GCTGACCCACCCCCTAAATCCCCCGCCTCGGGCAGGGGACTTTTTTCAGCCTAACAGCTGAAAAAGCGGTAATTTTACACCGAGTGTAAAATTGTATATAATTACCAAATTCAAAATCAACCGAAATAGAGACTCTAATTTACAGGACATCTCTTAACTCTTTGGCTTAGGGAGTCGTGTTTCGATGGTCTCTCTCAGGTGGGTGAGGTTAAGGTGGGTGTAAATCTCGGTGGTGGTAATATTTTCGTGACCCAACATCTGTTGCACCTGACGAATCGAGGCTCCTCCCTCCAAAAGGTGGGTGGCAAAGCTGTGGCGCAGGGTGTGGGGGCTGATGCTCTTGGTGATTCCGGCACGCTCGGCTGCACTCTTTATAATATTAAATATCATTACGCGGGTCAATGCACCACCTCGATTATTCATAAAGAGTATATCGCTCAAATCGGAATCTTTTCGCTCGGAGCGTCGCTCCAGATATATTTGCACTCTGTCGCGTGCTAAGTCGCTGACCGGAACCAGTCGTTGTTTATCACCCTTTCCCACAACACGTACATATCCCTCACCGAAGTAGAGGTCAGATATTTTTAGCGACGTTAGTTCCGAGACTCGCAAACCACACGAATAGAGCATCTCTAAAATTGCTCTGTCACGCAGCCCTTTGATGGTCGATGGATCGATACTTTCGATTAACAAATCCACCTCCTGAATTGACAGTATATCAGGCAGATGACGACCAATTTTGGGCGAAGGTATAAAGTCGGCAGGCGAATTTTCTATTATATTTTCCAGCATCATAAAGTTAAAAAAACTCTTCACGCCACTCAACCTGCGAGCCTGAGTCGATGGTTCTTCGTTTTTACGTTCGTAGAGCCAACCTATGTAACGTTCCACCATAAACTCTTCGACCAACTTTGGAGCTATATCCCAATTGCGCAAGATATAGGCAGCAAACAACTTCAAATCACGCATATATGCCTCCACACTATTTTGTGATAGTCGCTTCTCCAAACTTATATATGTATAGTAGCGTTTTGTTAAATTTTGCCACTGCTTGCTGTTTTCTGCCATATTATTCTTACCTTTGTAATGAGACAAAGTTATGAAAAAATATCAATACTATGGAGTATGTAGAGCTTAATATTTCGGCTACGGGCGAACTTGCCGAGATTTTGACGGCAGAGCTTGCCGACTTCGATTTCGAGAGTTTCAAGCAAGAGGGACCAACCCTCAAGGCATATATTCAGCGCGAGGCTCTCTGGGACTGTAAAGAGCAGGTTGACTCTTTGTTGGAGCGTTATAATATTACCAATCCTCGCTACATACATATCGAGAGTCAGAATTGGAATGCACTGTGGGAGAGTAACTTCTCGCCCGTAGATGTGGATGGCAAAATCTATATTCGCGCACCATTCCACTCACCTGCACCAGATGAAACTCTCGAGATAGTTATAATGCCGAAGATGTCGTTCGGTACGGGTCACCACGCCACCACGTGCTTGGTTTCGAGTTACTTGTGGGATATGGACCTTGAGGGTAAACGAGGTCTTGATATGGGTAGTGGTACGGGAGTACTCGCTATTATTGCTGCCAAGCGCGGAGCTGAGATGGTCGATGCAGTGGATATCGACGAGTGGGCTGACGAGAATTGCAAAGAGAATATTTCAACCAACGGTGTAGAGGATATGGTTAATCCTATGTTGGGCGATGTCAGAGCTGTGGCAGGCAGACACTACGACTTTATTGCCGCCAATATCAACCGCAACATCCTAACGGGCGATATGGCATCTTACGCAGCATTGATGAATCCGGGAGCCGAGATAGTGATGAGTGGCTTTTTAGAGGAGGATATACCCATCATCAAAGCCTCAGCCGCAGATTCGGGCCTAATATTTATCGACAGCCGACTCCGCAATGGCTGGGCAGCCCTGCGTTGCAGAAAAGAGTAAATATTATTTTGCTCTTTTCTTAGCTTTTAGTACTTTTGTGCAGATATGAAAACTATAACAGCAAAACCGTTTATTAAGTGGGTTGGAGGTAAAACACAACTTTTGGATGAGGTAAAAAAATCTCTTCCAGATGGGGTATGTAACAATAAAAACCTTACATATGTAGAACCGTTTGTAGGTGGAGGTGCTGTATTGTTTTGGATTTTACAACAATATCCAAATATTTCTCACGCGGTCATTAATGATATAAATGCCGAACTTATCTGCACATATCGTGTAATCAAATACGATGTACATAGGCTAATAGGAGAACTAGAGATTTTACAAACAGAGTATATATCATTAAATGCAGAAGATAGGAAGAATTATTTTTTAGCTCGAAGAAAAGAATTTAATTCTAAAAACATTTCAGAAGTAAGAATTGCTTCTCTTTTTATATTCCTAAATAGGACTTGCTTTAATGGTTTATATAGAGTTAATTCCAAGGGAGAGTTTAATGTTCCTCACGGTAGATATACTAATCCGAAAATATGTGATAAAGATAACTTATTAGCAGTATCGAAATTACTACAAAAAGTTGATATTCTTTGTGGTGATTTCTCCACTACTGAATGTTACGCTGGAGAGAATACTATTTTCTATCTCGATCCACCTTATAAACCTTTGTCTGCTACCTCATCATTTACATCATACGCAAAAGAAGGGTTTAATGATGCTGAGCAAATTCGTTTAAGAGATTTTTGCGCCCGTATTACTAAATATAAATCATATTTTATAGCTAGTAATTCTGATGCTAAGGAAAAAAATGGTGAATTATCATTCTTTGATCAAATATATCATCAATTCAGTATTAAAAGGGTTACTGCCACAAGACTCATAAATGCTAATCCTAATAACAGGGGGTTTGTGTCTGAAATAATGATATCTAATATAGTAAATGTGTGATAATTATATGAAGGATTTTAATCTATTTATTTCTCAACTTAGCGAAACTAATGCCTTGTTAGAATCGTTTACTGATTTTAATAAGGTTTACCGCAATGTGTCGAAAATTGCCATTAGACTCAACCAACTCAATTATCTTTTAGGTAAGGAAGATTGGAGAAAGGCTGTCGAGGAATTATTCGCTGAAAATCCAAAAGTATTTAAGGTATTAGATATTTTAATTGCTGTTCGTAAATCTGCAAAGAAGAAAACTTGGAATAAAAGCTTTATACTCCGCCCTATAGAATCATACTTTGAAAATACAGAGGATATTTGTACGTTTATTGAAGAAACAGGATTGTACGATGTTTTCGCTTCAAAAAAAGTTACCAATCTTGTTGATTATGTTTTTGGTGTTGAAGTGGGTCTAGATACAAATGCCAGAAAAAATCGCGGAGGTAATATTATGGCTGATGCTGTCACTAAAAAATTTACTGATGCAGGTATTGAATTTAGAACAGAGGTAAATAGTACAGAATTTTCAGATTTAACAGCTCTTGGTGCTGATCTAAAGAGATTTGATTTTGTTATTTCTACCGAAAATAAAACTTATTTAATAGAAACCAACTTCTATAATAGTGGGGGATCAAAATTAAATGAAACAGCTCATTCATATTCTGATATTGCACCGAAAATAAATCAATACTCGCAATATGAATTTGTTTGGATAACTGATGGTCAAGGTTGGCATAAGGCTAAAAATAAATTGGAAGAGGCTTATAACATAATACCGAGAGTATATAATCTTATGTCAATATCAGACTTTATAAAGGATATTAAAAACGCTTAATGATTGTACCATATTATAGGTCTGCGGACAGAAATTTTACTCTATTAAAAGGAGATTGTATCGAGTTGTTAAATTCTTTTGAATTTAAGTTCGATATGATATTCGCAGATCCTCCATATCATCTTTCCAACGGGGGAATTAGTGTACAAAGTGGTAAAGTGGTGTGTGTTGATAAAGGATTGTGGGATAAATCTCAAGGTTACAATACAGACTATATATTTGATAAGGAATGGTTAACAGCGTGTCGTAACAAACTTAAAGAAAATGGTACTATTTGGGTAAGTGGTACATATCATAATATATTTTCAATTGCACGTTGCCTAACAGAATTAGATTTTAAGATTCTGAATTGCATCACTTGGGTTAAAACTAATCCACCACCAAATCTCTCATGTCGATATTTTACACATTCCGCCGAATATATTTTATGGGCAAGAAAAAGTGTAAAAACACCTCATTTTTATAATTACGAATTAATGAAAGAGATAAATGGTGGAACACAAATGAAGGATGTGTGGAATTTACCCACTATATCTAAATGGGAAAAATCTTGTGGCAAGCATCCTACACAAAAACCACTATATGTACTTTCTCGCATAATTCAAGCATCTACTAAAAATAATGCTTGGATTTTAGATCCATTTACAGGTAGTAGTACAACAGGAATTGCTGCTAATTTACTTAATAGAAGATTTTTAGGAATAGATAAAGAAATTGATTTTCTTAAATTAAGTATAGATAGAAAAAAGGAAATAGATGATATCACTACTGTCCACTAAAAATTGTGGACTATTAAAAATTAAATAAACTTG
>CAZFQU010000101.1:0-4314 GCA_964521245.1 uncultured Alistipes sp.
GAGGATAGATATAGGTGTTACGCACCATAAACTCCTTCAAGATATCGTTCTGGATGGTACCAGCAAGCTGGTCGAGGGTGCAACCCTGCTCAAGACCGGTTACGATGTAGAATGCCAAAACGGGCAGAACGGCACCGTTCATGGTCATCGACACCGACATCTTATCCAAAGGAATACCGTCGAAGAGAACCTTCATATCCTCTACCGAGCAGATAGATACACCTGCCTTACCTACGTCGCCAACTACGCGGGGGTGGTCAGCATCGTAGCCACGGTGGGTAGCGAGGTCGAATGCAACCGACAGACCCTTCTGACCTGCTGCGAGGTTACGACGATAGAAGGCGTTAGACTCCTCTGCGGTCGAGAAACCTGCGTACTGGCGAATGGTCCAAGGACGCATCACATACATTGTGGAGTAGGGACCGCGCAAGAAGGGAGCTATACCTGCTGCATAGTTCAGATGCTCCATACCCTCGAGATCCTCCTTCGAGTAACCGCCCTTAACGGCGATCTGCTCGGCTGTGAGCCAGGGTTCTACCTGACCACACGTCGAAGCGCTGCAGCTCTCCTGCTGTGCGCCCGCATATTTCAGTTCCGAAAACTTAACTCTCATAACTGTTGCCTATTAGATGCCAAGCTCCTTGAGGTAGAACTTGAGCGTTTCGAGTACATTGCTCTTAACGTTAATAAAGTTGGTGATGCCTTGAGCCTCAAGCTCTGCTGCGCAAGCGGGTGCGCCGGCAACTACCAAGATAGCCTTGTCGCCCAGAAGAGCCTTAGCCTTGGGTGCAAGCTCAGCGTAGTCGTCATCCGACGAGCAGATAACAACAATCTCAGCCTTTGCTGCAAGGGCAGCCTCTACGCCCTCCTCAACCGACTTAAAGAAGGTGTTGTCCTGAACCTTGATACCTGCGCAAGCAAAGAAGTTACACGAGAACTGTGCGCGTGCGCGAGCCATTGCAAGGTTACCGCAGGTGAGCATAAATGCCTTAGGCTCCTTGCCCGAGCGGTCAGCCTGAAGACGCATCTGCTCGAATGCCATAGCACCACGATAGGGGGTCAGCACGTTGCCCTCAGCCTCCTTGCGCTCAACAGCGCAGCTGCACAAATCCTTAGCCGCAACCTCGGTGAAGTTGGGGTACTGGTTTGCGCCCAGAAGAACCTGACGACGAGTAGCAATGTTCTTATCCTTAGCTGCAGCCGAAGCCTTGACCTTCTCTACGACGAAGCCTGCCTCGAATGCTGCGGTGTAGCCACCCTTATCCTCAACCTCGAGGAAGAGCTTCCAAGCCTCGTCTGCGATAGACTTGGTGAGTGTCTCGATGTAGTACGAACCGCCTGCGGGGTCAACTACCTGATCGAAGTGCGACTCATGCTTGAGGAGCAGCTCGACGTTGCGTGCAATACGCTGCGAGAACTCGGTGGGAGCCTCATACGAGTAGTTGAAGGGGAGTACTTCGAGGCTGTTTACACCGGCGATGGTTGCCGACATAGCCTCGGTAGTGCCGCGGAGCATATTTACATAGGGGTCATAGACGGTCTGGTTCCAAGCCGAAGTAACGGCGTGGGTGTACATCTTGCAAGCGCACTCCTTCTCGGGGTTGTAGCCCTTAACGATGTTAGCCCAGAGCATACGTGCTGCACGGAACTTTGCAATCTCCATGAAGTAGTTTGCTGTAACTGCCATCGAGAAGCGAATCTTGCGAGCTGCTACGTGAGCAGGAACGCCAGCCTCTACCAAACGTACCAAGTAGTCGTGACCTGCGGCGAGAGAGAATGCAAGCTCCTCGACGATAGTCGAACCTGCGTTGCTGAAAGTCTCACCGCTAACGGTTACGATACGAATGTTCTTGTACTCTGCGGTGCGATTAACTAATGCTGCAATCTTCTCGAAGCAAGCGGTGCCATTCTCCGAGCAGAACTGACCCTTAACCGAAAGGCTCTTAATCAGAGGGTCGATAACGAAGTTGATGCGCACAGCATCTTTCTCATAACCTGCCTTCTCGATTTTGTCCATCAGAAGGGCAGCTGCTGCACCCAGCTTGCAACCCGAGAGGGTAAGCTCGATAGCCGAAAGCTCGATGCCTTCGAGAAGGGTGTCAAGCTCCGAAGCCGAAATTTCACCGGCGAGGTTGAACTCCAACGAGTCAACACCTGCCATCAGAATCTTCTTTGCCTCGGCATTTGCCTTTGCAGCACACTCAACCTTAAGGGTCTGGTGTACACCCCAACGGTTGTTGTTGCGCGTACCGCGTACATAGGGGAACTCGCCTGCCTCGGTTGACAGGTGCTGGATGCCCTCAAGGTTCTCGGCACGATAGTAAGGACGGACGCTGAATCCCTCGGGAGTACGCCATACCAACTTACGCTCGTAGTCAGCACCTTTCAGGTCTGCCGTAATCACCTCCTCCCACTTCTCCGTGGTGACGGGAGGAAACTCGGTGAACAGCTTTTCGCGATTGGTTGTTGCCATAACTGTTTTTTAGAATTAGTATTGAGTTTTGATGATTGTTCGTTTTCAAAGCGTAAAAATACGAATTATTATTCAAAACGCAAACGGATTGTTCCAAAAATAACACAACGACCGGCTTTTTTTGACCAGTCGTTGTGCTATTTTGCTATTTTTGTCGAGTTTTATGCTCTCTCTGGGGTGTGCTTATACTTAAATATGAGTGCAAAGAGCAGAGCTACTACCAAAGCATAGCCGGCAAACAGAAGCCACGTGGTGGACCATCCCTCTATCTGGGAGAGAGGTGTGGTGTTGGCGGGCGAATAGACAAAGTGGTTGACCACTGCTTGTGCGCTGAGCGTTCCGACCGTAGCACCTATACCGTTGGTCATAATCACAAACAGGCCCTGAGCCGACGAACGTATCTCGGGACTTGTCTCGTTGTTCACAAAGAGCGAGCCGGAGATGTTGAAGAAGTCGAATGCTACGCCATAGACAATCATCGAGAGGATGAACATCCAAACTCCGCTGCCGGGGTTGCCCACACCGAAGAGCCCGAATCTGAGTACCCAGCCAAACATGGCGATAAGCATCACGCGCTTGATACCGAAACGTTTCAAGAAGAAGGGTATGAGCAGTATGCAGAGGGTCTCTGACATCTGGGAGAGCGATATAAGGGCATTGGCGTGGTTGGCACCGAATGTTGAGGCATACTCCGGAATGTTCTTGAAGCTGGTAATGAAGGGGTTAGCATAGCTGTTCGTTATCTGGAGCGACACGCCAAGGAGCATCGAGAAGATAAAGAATATAGCCATCTTTTTCTGCTTGAAGAGGGTAAATGCCTTAAGTCCCATAGCCTCCACAATACCTGCTTTCGAGGCTTTGTTTGTGGGGCAGTTAGGCAGGGTGAACGAGTAAAGTCCCAACACCAAACCCAGAGCAGCGCACTGCCAGAACTGCATATAGCTCGATTGGAAGCCCGCGAAGTCACACAATAGCATCGAGCATATAAAGCCGATGGTTCCCCATACTCTGATTGGCGGGAACGATTTTACGGTGTCTAATCCTGCACCTTCGAGTGCGGTGTAAGCCACCGAATTGGAGAGAGCGAGTGTGGGCATATAGAATGCCACGCTGAGTGAGTAGAGAGTAAAGATTACGGGATACTCTACGTTAGGCAGATTGCCCGATATGTAGCTCGCGACGCTACCCATAAAGAGAGCAGCCAGCAGGTGACAGATGCCGAGCATACGCTGTGCGTTGACCCAACGGTCGGCGATGATACCGATGATTGCGGGCATAAAGAGTGAAACTACGCCCTGCATAGCGTAGAAAAGACCAATTTTTTCTGCCATTCCAATCTCCACCAGATGCGACCCCATTGATGTTAGGTACGAACCCCAGATGGCGAACTGCAGAAAGTTCATAAGAGTTAGACGAAATTTGATATTCATAAAGTCTTGCAAATTAGATTGTTACTAATATGACCGGAAATATTTTCAACAAAAATAGAAAAAATATTTCAAAATTCTTTGCAAATTAAAAAAAATGCTCTACTTTTGCATCGTCAAACGACAACAAAACGTTCTTATTGAGCTATGGTGTAATGGTAACACAACAGATTCTGGTCCTGTTATTCTAGGTTCGAATCCTGGTAGCTCAACGACCGCTGCAGCCGAGAGGCAAACAATTAGGCGGGGATATCGAAAGATATCAAAAAAATAATAGAGAGGCTAACGATGCTTGCGTCAGTTTAGCCTCTCTATTATTTTTTGTTGCCTACGGCACCGCCTAATTTGTTTGTCCTCGGGGCTTATTGGTCAAAATAGTACATAAAATAGGGGCGGTTTTTGATTATTGGTCAA
>CAZFQU010000102.1:0-4270 GCA_964521245.1 uncultured Alistipes sp.
ATACAACAGACAAGCGTGTAAATATCTATCCACAGCGTTTCAAGCAGATTGAGAAGGCTTTGGAGTATGTGGCATTAAATAATATCACATTCGAAGGCAATTCTGTTGTGTTAGATCTTTTGGTGGTATAGTTATGGCAAATATGCAAGTTTCAAAAACCTCGATACAGGTATTGAAGTGGCTCGAGAAGATGGGTATAGATGCGAATCCTACCGATGAATCAAGGGTTATGTATGAGTTTGAGTATGATAGTGTTTTTATGTATATTACCACTGATACTCCCGATAACGAGATATTCTTTTCTGCACCAGCCTATATATTTGGTGAGAGCGAGGAGCGCAATAGGCAGATTTGTGAAACAGCAGAAAATATGATTCGGGATGAATCTGAGGATTATATAGTTGAATATATCGAAGATGGATTGTCGTGGATTGGTCAAGTGTATGAGAAACCCAAGGGTAGGCTCAGACGTTATCAATTGGAACAGATGCTTGACGATTTTGTAGGAATATATGAAAGATTTCTACTCGCAGTAATGACCGTGACGGCATCTTTGGATTTAGAATTGTCGGAAGATTAAAACCTTAAACTGTATATGTTGATTACAATTTCACTTTTGATTCTTGCTTATATGATAATGGGTAAGGATATTTCGAAACTTCTTGATAAGGTCAAGGATGTCGATTGGCGTGGTAAGATTAACGCATTGATGGATAAGTTGCGTCCGTGGGCATTGAAGGCCGGTCGAGTTGCAACAAAACCCCTTCTTCAATTTTACTATGTGATGGATGATGACAATACATCAACCCTCGACCGAGTACTTATCTACGCAGCCATTATTTATACTATTCTGCCTATGGACTTAATACCGAGTGTTGTCTATAAGTTCTTGGGTGTTATGGATGATGGCGTAGCGATGTTCTTTGTGTACAAGAAGATTAAGAATAAAATCACTCCTAAAGTCGATGCAAAGGTTGAGGGAACACTCAACGAGTGGTTCGGCGTAGAGTATGAGTTAATGTAGAAAATATAAGCTATTGTGGTGAAATATGCAGAAACCGATATTGAACGGTTCCTTGAGCCTCAAAAATCTCCATTTTGTGGATATGATGTAGCTTTGAATCAAGTTCGTGCAGGGAAGAAAATCTCCCATTGGATTTGGTATATATTCCCTCAATTAAGAGAACTTGCACATAGTAACCGTGCATATTATTGGGGTATAACAGATAAAGTGGAAGCAAAAAAATATCTTAATCACCCTATTCTCGGATATCGACTCAGAGAGATAACGCAAGAGTTGCTTTTACATAGAGATAAAAGTGCTGTGGAGATATTTGGCGATATTGACGCAATGAAACTACGCTCCTCAATGACGTTATTTGACCACATATCGTCCAATGATATATTTGCTAATGTTCTCGATTCGTTTTATGATGGTCGCAGGTGTGAGAAAACGCTATGTGTATTATAGGTTTGATGTAATATGGTGATAATTATTTACGTAGTGTAGATTGAGTTCTTCCTGAAAGAATGCTCGGTGTGGAGATTTTGTTCTTGGAATGAAAACCGGACATAGGATGTGTGGCTTATAACCGAATCAAAAGTTACTCTTTGGGTGATAGGCTTTCTGAGTTTGTGGGCTCTATAAATGTAAGAGATATGTGTGTGGGGAGGGAGGCTCGCCACGAGTGCTATGTAAAGAGAAGTTAACTTAAAACGGAAACTATAAAACAAAATTCAAGCAGACAATGGAAAGAGAAGAAAAGAATGGCGGGTTACGCTCGTTGTTGAAATTCACTGTTGTAGCGGTGATTTCATTACTATTACTCATCCCCCTGACGATGGTTAGGGAGGTTATTCGGGAGCGTGATTACAGTAAGCAGGATGTGAGGGTCGAGTTGGCAGATTCGTATGGCGGACCACAAGTTATTCAAGCCCCAATGCTCCAAACCGAGCAGGTCATAAAGCCTCGAAAGGCGGGTGAGAAGGCTGACGTTGTGTGCTGCGAAATTACACCTCAGCGGCTCGACTATCGAGCAGAGGTCTCGACACAGATACTCCATCGCTCGATATACGATGAGGTGGTGTACAGCTCGCAGGTTGAGGTTGTAGGTAAGATATCCCTAAGTAGTGATATTGACAACCAAGTATCAGCCAAGTTTATGATATGCATATCCGACTTCAAGGGTCTTAAGAGCATACCAAAGTTGAATTTCGCAGGTCGCGAGTATCAGATGCATAGGTTGCGTAACAGCAATAAACCGACTTTGATTGCGGATGTTGATTTGCCTCAGGGTGCAAAGATAGGCGATGAACTTGATTTTGAGTTGTTCTTGGAGCTTAATGGTATGGAATCCTTAAGTTTTCAGCCGAGTGGAGTCCAGACCACACTTAATCTAAGTTCGAGTTATCCCCATCCGAGCTTCTGTGGGGCAGTGTTGCCCGATAAGCGTGAGGTTAGCGCAGAGGGATTTACCGCTTCGTGGAGTGTTCTTGATATCAATATTAACAACTCTTCAGAGATGATGGGAGTGAAGTTTGTCGACCCTGCAAACCCCTATCAGCAGGCCATGCGTTCGGCAAAGTACGGAATACTCATCATAATTCTTGTCTTTGTTGCCGGATTGCTTGTTGAGATGGTCACCCATCGCTCGATAGGTCTTGTGCAGTATGCTGTGATAGGTCTTTCATTGGTGTTGTTCTACTCGCTGCTAATGGCATTCTCGGAGTTTATATCATTCTTCTGGGCATATTTCATAGCTGCTGTGATGACCACCGCATCGCTAACCCTCTACTTTAGGGCAATCTTGCACCATCGTAGTAGTTATCTGTTGGCACTTTTCGTGGCTATGGTCTATCTTGCCAACTACCTCTTGCTTCAGATGCAGACCTACGCCCTGCTTGCTGGCTCATTGATGCTATTCGTACTGCTCGTGCTGATTATGTACTTCACCTCGCGCCCCTCGACTGAGCCGGAGAGTAGGTAATATCGTAAATGGATATGATTATGGAAAAGAATAATAATATTGGATATCATCGTTTGCGTGGAAGATTAGACGGGATGATAGTGATTCTGGCAAAGGAGGCTAATATTGATTCGTCGAAGTATAATACCGATCAGGTTAGTACTGTTATGACCATCCTAAGAGTCGTAAGGTCATTCCCCGAGGCGGGTCAGGTGATCAATCAGCTGGTGAGTATGATTAACGAGCAGGCCGAGGGCAGAGAGAGCGTTGACGATGGTGAGGCCCACCGACAGATGACGATAGGCATCGTCGAGGCAGCTAATATCGATGGCAGGGTAGATAAACCTTGGCATAAACTACTCACCGATGAGAATTTGTGGCAATGTGAGTGCGATGCGTAGATAATAGCTAAGGGGTTGACTTACAACTAAAGCAGTCAACTCCTTAGTTGTTTGGTCGCCTAAGGTCTGTATATTTTTGCATTTCTGATGTAAATTAACTATTTTCGCTCTCGAAAGGTAAAACATATAGATATGAAACGACTTATACCTATACTCCTTGTTGCAGTTTTTGCTGTCTCTAACGTCGATGCACGCTGCAAGGTCAAATATCATGGCGACTACAATTTTGGCGTCGGAATCTCGCTTTCGGACGATTCGTTCGGACGTGTCAGCCTCCACACTGTGCAGGGCGTGAAGATTGGTAAGTGTTTTTCGACGGGTGTCGGCGTGGGAGGCGACCTCTATTTCGAGGATGATACCTATCTCTTTTTGCCTGTGTATCTCAATCTTAAGGGATATCTGCCTGTTGGTGAGAGAATTGCACCATACCTCTCACTCGATATAGGTTGCAATTCGGGCATTACAAACAATGTTAAGGGGCTGTGTGGCATCTATTGTACACCGGCAGTAGGTCTGGCATTGGGTAAGTTTCGCTTGCAAGTGGGCTATAATATCCAACGTCTGTCTGACGATATGCGCGAGCTGAATATTGAAGGTGTGCAGGTTAAGTTGGGCTTTTCGTTCTAAAAGAGCCTGTTGTGATTGGGAACGTAACCTGCTGACTGTTATTGGGTTGTTGTGCTGGGGTGAAATTACTTGTAAAATAATCCCCAAAATATTTGGAAGTTAATATTTTTTGCTCTATCTTTGCATCGCTTTTGATAATTAAAGCAACATATTACGATGGTGCCATAGCTCAGTTGGTAGAGCAAAGGACTGAAAATCCTTGTGTCCCTGGTTCGAATCCCGGTGGCACCACGAAGATTCAAAGCAAAAAGATGAAAATCGCTGAATTTCAACGAA
>CAZFQU010000103.1:0-4100 GCA_964521245.1 uncultured Alistipes sp.
CCTCGCACGCAGCCGTTGTTGCTCGTGGTATGGGTAAGTGCTGCGTATCGGGTGCAGGTGAGCTCCTTATCGACTATAAGACCCGCACCATCGAGGTTAACGGCTACACCGTTAAGGAGGGTGACTGGATTTCGCTCAACGGTTCGACCGGTGAGGTTTACCTCGGTCAGGTTGCTACCAAGGATGCTGATTTGAGCGGTGACTTCGGTCAGCTGATGGATTTGGCAGGCAAGTACGCTACGATGAAGGTTCGCGCTAACGCCGACACTCCTCGTGATGCTGCTCAGGCATTTGCATTTGGTGCTGAGGGTATCGGTCTTTGCCGTACCGAGCATATGTTCTTCGAGGGCGAGCGTATCAAGGCTGTTCGCGAGATGATTTTGGCTGACGACGAGAATGGTCGTCGCGTAGCTCTCGCTAAGTTGCTCCCCATGCAGCGCAGCGACTTCGAGGGTCTGTTCAAGGCTATGAAGGGCTATCCCGTAATCGTACGTCTGTTGGATCCCCCCTTGCACGAGTTCGCTCCCAACACCGAGAAGGAGCAGCGTGAGATGGCTGAGGAGATGGGTATCCCCTTCGAGAAGGTTGTGGCTCGCGTAGAGTCGCTCCACGAGGTTAACCCCATGCTCGGTCACCGTGGCTGCCGTCTTGGCAACACCTATCCCGAGATTACCGAGATGCAGGCTCGCGCAATTATCGAGGCAGCTATGAACGTCAAGGCTACCGGCATCGACGTTAAGGTTGAGATTATGGTTCCTCTGGTTGGTAACCACAAGGAGCTTCGCTACCAGAAGAACATTATCGACCGCATTGCTAACGAGGTATTCTCGGAGCGCAACGATAAGATCGGCTACTTGGTAGGTACCATGATCGAGATTCCTCGTGCAGCTGTTACCGCAAACCAGATTGCAGAGGTTGCTGAGTTCTTCTCGTTCGGTACTAACGACCTTACCCAGATGACTCTCGGCTTCTCGCGTGACGATATCGCTAAGTTCCTGCCCGTATATCTGAAGAAGAATATCTTGAAGGCTGACCCCTTCCAGGTATTGGATCGCAACGGTGTAGGTCAGCTCATCCGTGAGGCTGTATCGAAGGGTCGCGCTACTCGCGATAACCTCAAGTGTGGTATCTGCGGCGAGCATGGTGGTGAGCCTTCGTCGGTAGAGTTCTGCCACTCGGCAGGTTTGAACTATGTAAGTTGCTCGCCCTATCGTGTGCCCATCGCACGTCTGGCAGCGGCTCACGCAGCTCTGAAGTAAGATATACCTAATTATGCATTAAGGTATTAGGAGCGTGTCCAAATTGGGCACGCTCTTCTTGTTTTACCTATTCTAAGAAGTGGGCGCGATATTTGTAACACTACTCTGTGGATTAAAATTTTGCTCAGATGAAAAGATTTATACTAACGGTTTTAGCCCTGCTGACCATTTCGGCAGGAGCTATGGCACAAGATGCAAAGGGATGGGCCTTAGGTCCGAGAATGAACATCTACTCCAATACGGGCGATGGCTCGATACTCGGCATTGGAGCTTTTGCCCGCTACTCATTTACCGACCACATCCGTATCGAGCCTGCCATCTTGGCTTTGTTGCAGAGTGGTTGTTCGATTGACGCCAGCCTCGAGGTGCAATATCTCTGGCACATAGGTCAGCGATGGGAACTCTACCCCACCGTAGGTGTCAACGCCAGCGACATGGGCAAGTGGGCATTTGGAATGAACGTGGGTGCGGGTCTGGACTTTAAGATTGCCAAAAGCTGGGACATTACTGCCGGAGTAAAATGGATGCCTGTTTTCGATTCGGCAAGGCGTAATCCCGTTGTTGTCTCAGTAGGAGGATGTTACAGATTTTAGCTTGGTCGGCTCTTCTCAGAGGTTGGGCGAGTATTGTCTATAAGAGGCAATCTCGCCTAATTTTCTTTTAATTTGACACAAAAATTGCTTTTTCACAAAAAAACACGTACCTTTATATCCGCAAATTGCAACTCTTTGAAAAAGGACTAAAACAATCTAAAACCTAAACATACTATGAGCAAGATTTATTCGGGTAAAACCCGTGTTGAGAGCGACCTTATCGGTCAGCTGGATGTACCTGTTGAGGCACTTTATGGTGTGCAGACTCTGCGTGGTATCGAGAACTTCCCCATCAGTCGTTTCCACCTTAACGACTATCCCTTGTTTATCAATGGTTTGGCACAGACCAAGTGGGCAGCAGCCGTTGCTAACCACGAGTTGGGTCTGCTGACCGACGAGCAGGCTGCAGCTCTGAAGCAGGCTTGCGAGGAGATTTTGGCTGGTCAGCACCACGACGAGTTCCCCGTTGATATGATTCAGGGTGGCGCAGGTACCACTACCAATATGAACGCTAACGAGGTTATCGCTAACCGCGCACTCCAGATTATGGGTCACGAGGCCGGTGAGTATCAGTACTGCTCGCCCAACGACCACGCAAACTGCTCGCAGTCGACCAACGATGCATACCCCACAGGTATTCACCTCGGTCTGTATGCTACCCACCAGAAGTTCATGGAGCACTACAAGGCTCTTATCGCTTCGTTCGAGAAGAAGTCGCAGGAGTTCGCTAACATTATTAAGATGGGTCGTACCCAGCTTGAGGATGCAGTTCCTATGACCCTCGGTCAGACTTTCGGTGCTTTTGCTTCGATTCTCAAGGACGAGATTAAGAATATCAACTTCGCAGCTGAGGAGTTCCTCACCGTGAATATGGGTGCTACCGCTATCGGTACCGGTATCTGCTCGGAGCCCGGCTACTCGGAGAAGTGCATCAAGGCTCTGCGCGATATTACCGGTTGGGATATCAAGCTCGCTGAGGATATGGTAGCAGCAACTTCTGACACCAGCTGCATGGTAGGCTACTCGTCGGCTCTGCGTCGTATCGCCGTTAAGATGAACAAGATTTGCAACGACCTTCGTCTGTTGGCTTCGGGTCCTCGTTGCGGTCTCCACGAGTTCGACCTTCCCGCACGTCAGCCCGGTTCGTCGATTATGCCCGGTAAGGTTAACCCCGTTATCCCCGAGGTTATGAACCAGATTTGCTACAAGGTTATGGGTAACGACCTCTGCGTGGCTATGAGCGGTGAGGCTGCTCAGATGGAGCTTAACGCCATGGAGCCCGTGATGGCACAGTGCTGCTTCGAGTCGGCAGAGATTATGATGAATGGTTTCGACACCCTGCGCATCAACTGCGTTGACGGTATCAAGGCTAACGAGGAGCAGTGCCTGAAGTATGTTCAGGACAGCTTCGGCGTTGTAACCGCTCTGAACCCCATCATCGGCTACAAGAACTCGACTAAGATTGCAAAGGAGGCTATGGCAACCGGTGGTCGCGTTTACGACCTCGTTCTCGAGCACGGCATCCTGACTAAGGAGGAGCTTGACACTATTCTCTCGCCCGAGAATATGATTAAGCCTGTGAAGCTTGATATTAAGCCTCGCTTCTAATCCTTTTTGATTTTATAGGGCAAATTTGTCCTTGCTCTTGAGTGGCACCAATGGGACGTACGCTTAAGTACTACCCATCGGTGTCACTCTTCGTTTAAGAACAAATTTGCTCCTCTAAAATCAAAAATACTCTCGCTAAGTACTACCCACCCGGGTTTCTTATTGCGATAAGCAGAATTTCCTCGCCTAAAATCAAAAATACTCCGGCATCCCATCGGTGTCACTCTTCGGTTAAGAACAAATTTGCTCCTCTAAAATCAAAAAAGTAATCGCACAACCAAAGTCTCCGCTTTCGACTTGGATTTTTTATCATTGATAATTTTTACAAGTCCGAAATTCTTAACTTGCTGATTTTCAATGCTTTGTGTAACTACTTGAAAATCAATGAGTTACAAGTGCGAAAGATTTTTTTCGCTTCAAAATTTTTAACGCATTGATAATCAACGGCTTGCAAACGAGGTGCGAAAGATTTTTTTTCGCGTTTTTTTTGGAAAAAAATCGCAGGATTTGCAATTATCTTAGAATTAAACGATTATTCGGGATGCTTGGAAATCGGGTAACGAGATAGCAACCGTTCGTATTTCTGAGTTCGTTATTGTTTTGCTTCAATGCCATAACTCTTGATGCCACAAAGGTACAA
>CAZFQU010000104.1:0-4086 GCA_964521245.1 uncultured Alistipes sp.
ATATAAATCAATCGATTGCCCCTATTTTATGTACTAATTTTGACCAATAAGCCGTCCTCGGCGCCACTGGTCGAAACGGCGCAGTTTTTTTTGCGCCGTAACGTCGCCACCTCTTTCTGCATCAGGTTTTACTCTCTTTTTTGTTCTGGTGTGCGTTGCACACCCGCTTATTTGCAGTATTATTGCGCTACCGGTCGAAACGGCGCAGTTTTTTTGCGCCGTAACGCCATTTTTTGATTTTATAGGGCATATTTGTCCTTGCTCTTGTTCGTTCCCTCGGGCTGTGCTACTTGCACTATCCCTCGGTCACGTCCTGCGTTTAAGAATAAATCAGCTCCACTAAAATCAAAAAATATTTTACGATTTGTATGCGGTAAATTCCGCACCGCCTTGCTCACCCCGAATGGGAAATATTTCTAATATGTCCCATCCGAGGCTCACTTCATTAGCACGGAATTTTTCCAGCCTAAAATCAAAAAAACGGCTTATTGGGCTTATTGGTCACTCGTAAAAGCCTCTTGTCTTGAAAAACAAAAAAGAGGGAAGACTTGCATCTTTCCTCTTCAGAGCTGTTGACTGACTTGCCTTCGCTGCGCTCGGCTTGCCTCTCTGCTGCCGCAGGGGCGTTATCAAGCTCCACTGCGCAGACAGCTCACATGTGAGCTTCTTTAGTTTTTATATAGTGGTATCAAACGGGTTTGATTCACTACATAAAAAACAAACGCCACCTTGCGGTGGCATCTGTCTGCTTTGTTTCGCTTGAGCTGTTGACGAGGCTTGAACTCGTGACCTCTTCCTTACCAAGGAAGTGCTCTACCACTGAGCTACAACAGCATTTACTTCTCTTAAGCGGTGCAAAGATAAGACAGTTTTTTTAATCCTGCAAATATTCAGGCAACTTTTTTTCTATTTTTTAGACCGTATGTTATCCTTTAGCCTCTAAACGGAATCTGTTTCGGTCTGTTACTAATTGAGTGACAGACTAATAAACTCCTCAGTAGTTGAGCAACTCCACAGCGGAGAGCGATACTGCCTACTGCGCTCGGATTGATTTTTAGAAGCTCATCTCACCCTTAATTGCAGGGTAGGGGTCGTAGCCGTCAAGCACAAAATCCTCGTAGGTGTAGTCGAAGATAGACTCTACTTTGGGGTTTAGCAACATTGTGGGCAATGGTCGAGGGTCGCGCGAGAGTTGCTCGTCAGCCTGCTCGAGGTGGTTCAGGTAGAGGTGGGCATCGCCGATTGTATGGATAAATTCACCGGCGTCGAGTCCGCACTCTTTTGCAATCATCATCGTAAGCAGGGCATAGGATGCTATGTTGAATGGCACGCCAAGGAAGGTGTCGGCACTACGCTGGTAGAGCTGACACGAGAGCTTACCGCCGGCTACATAGAATTGGAAGAGAACGTGGCAGGGCGGAAGAGCCATATCCTCAACGTCGGCAACATTCCACGCCGAGACAATCATACGTCTGGAGTCGGGGTTGTTCTTGATTTGATTTATCACATCCTTTATCTGGTCCACAGATTTACCGGTATTGGGGTTTGGCCAATTGCGCCACTGATAGCCATAGACATGGTTCAGGTCGCCGAAGCAGTATCCGGGTATGGGCGAGGGTTGTCCCACAGCCTTGAGGAAGCTGTCGCGGGTGAGGGGGTCCATCAAGCTCTTCTCACACAACTCGCGGTAGTAGCGGTAGGCATCATTATCCCAAATGTGAACACCATTTTTGACCAGATAGGCAATGTTGGTATCGCCCCTGAGGAACCATAGCAGTTCGTGGATAATACCCTTCAAAAAGACCTTCTTGGTTGTGAGCAGTGGAAATCCGTGTCCCAAGTCGAATCGCATTTGGTGACCAAATACGCTCTTGGTTCCTGTTCCTGTGCGGTCTTGTTTTACTACGCCCTCATCCTTTATACGGCGCAGCAGTTCGAGATATTGTTTCATCCTATCGCTTTTACTTATGATTGTTTATCGGTGTAGTTTTATCTCGCCCTCTTTCGACAGAGTAGCGTATGAGACCCCCTCGTCCCAAGCTCCGAGGTGGATAATTGAGGGCTGTTCGTCGAGTCGGTCAACGGCTACGTGCATATGACCGAAGATGAAGCAGTCGATTTCGGGCTTTTGGGCATAGTACTCTATGGCATACTCCTTCAAGGGCCGAGTAAGCTGCTCGGTGAGGGGCGTTTTGGAGTGAGATTTTCTGGACTTGCCACTCCACCACCTGCCGAAACGTATGGCAAGGTCTGGGTGTATGAGCCATCTGAAAAGCCATCTGAGGGTCGATGAGCGGAAAATGGAATTCATCAGCCAGAGGGGCGTAAAACGCTTAACCTTCATATTGTCGCCGTGAGCCAAGAAGAGTCGCTTGCCGTATATCTCTTTTTCGATAGGGTGGTTGTAAACCTCTATGCCACACTCTCTTGTGAGGTAGTCTGAGGTCCACATATCGTGGTTGCCACTCAGCATCACAATCTTTATTCCGCTATCGCTCAACTCGGCAAGTTTGCCCAGCGAGCGTACGCATCCCTGACCTATAACCTGCTTATACTCGAACCAGAAATCGAACACATCGCCCAACAGATAAATAGCCTCGGCATCGGCACGCACAGACTCGAGCCAACGAACAAAACGCTGCTCGGTGGCTCTCTGTTCTCGGGGAGTACCTGCCCCGAGGTGAATATCCGAAGTGAAGTATATCATCTGTCAAAGGTCGAGGGTTATAGCAGCTGCTTGAGTTTTGCCTCCAACTGCTGGAGGTTAAGGTCACGACCTGCAATGTTTCCCTCGCTGTCGATTAGGAAACTCGATGGTATTTTCTCTACCACGTACAACCTGACAGCTATGGATTGTGTACCACTCAGATCGGAGACCGAAATCCAAGGCAGACGCTGCTCCTGTATGGAGTTAATCCATAGTGCCTTGTTGGTGTCGATGCCCACTTGATAGATTTCGAAACCCTTTGAGTGGTAGTTTTCATACAACTCTTTAAGCTCGGTATTTCTGAGGTTGCCGTTACCCAACTCTGCCGACCAGAAGTCGAGGAGTATGACTTTACCTTCGAGCGACGAAAGACGCTGCTTTTTGCCATACATGTCGGGTAGTTCAAGGTCGGGATAGCCTGTCTGTCGGATATTGGATAAGAGTTGGTTGCGGCTCTCCATCTGCTTTATTTCCTGCTCTAAACGCTCGATGTATGCCGATTCGGGCAGGCTCTCTCTCAGAGCCTCGACTACGGTACGATAATAGACTGCATCGCTCTCGGCATTGTGCAGATAGGCATCGCCCGGCAGACGTTGATAGAGAGCATATACAGCTACGGGCGACTGCTTATTTTCGACAATAAAGCGCAGTTGCTCACGCTTAATGCGCTTGAAGAGGTCGGAGTAATCGGCCATTGCCTGCTCGCGCTCAGCACCTTGGGTCGAGGAGAAGCGGGTAGCCAACTTATCGAGCTGAGCAATGTTGGCAACATAGTCGCGGTAGAAAGAGCGCAGAAGCTGACAATCTTCACTTCCGCTCACCTCATAGGTGTTAACAAGGCTGCCAATCGAGTTGATGGTAATCCTATCGCCACTCTTGATAAAGAGAGGTATGCGCTCCGAGCCTACAATCAGGTGGTAGAGTTCGGGTGACGAAGTAACCCCCTTGAGTCTTATCGAAAAGTTGCCGTTAGGGTCGATAGCCGTGGAGTCGAGCGAGCTTAACCCCGATGGGCTGTTATGCTCGATGTAGAGTGTTGAGCTGTTGGTGCCTACAATCTTACCGCTGATTCGTGATTGTGATACGTGGCAGGCGCATAGTGCTACACTAAGGGCTATAAGTAATACTCTTTTCATAGTAAATTTCTTCAGAATTTAGGGCAAAGTTAGCAAATAATTGATTATAATATCACAAAGGTAACAAAGATTTCCAATAATCCCAATAATTCCAATTCACATCCATTGTATAGTTAAAAAAATTAACATCCTGATTTATTGGGAATTACAGTGATTGGTAATTATCCCAAATGACCCTAACTGATTGATACCTAAATTCTAGTAATTTATTTTGTTACTAAAAGAGCATTATAAATAAATAAT
>CAZFQU010000105.1:0-4003 GCA_964521245.1 uncultured Alistipes sp.
GCCGCGACGCTTCATGAGCTGCACCTGCTCCTCGTCCATGCGGAAGATACCGCCGTAGGAGTCGGCAGGATTCTTATGACCGATCACAAAGCAGTTCGAGAGCGAAGCTACCTGAAAGTTGTTACCGATACCTGTCATAGGTCCACCCTGCGGTATTACATATCGGAAGTGGTCCAGAAGAGCAAATACATCCTCTTTGGAGAGAGGGTTTGGATAGTTGTTCTCTATACGCTCAATCTCCGAAGCTATTCGCTGGTGCATCTCTACGGGTGATTTCTCGTAGATTTTGCCCCACGAATCCTTCAGGGCGTACTTCGTAACCCACACCTGAGCCGCAAGTCCGTCGCCCGCAAAGTAGGCGTTGGACTCAGCCACAGCGTCGGCAAAGGTTACCTCCTGCGGTTTTTTGTTATTGTCAGCCATAATTTATTTATTTGTAATATTTTAGCAATCTAACCACTCGCTTTTGAAGCGGGCAAGCGATTACAAAGTTAGGTTCTTTTATAATCATTGTCACCAAAGCCACATTAGAGTTATCCACAACTTTTTGACAAAAAACAAAAAGATGCGTTGGGCATAGCTCTGGGCACGATTCCGGGTATGAAAGAAATTTTGTTCACCTGTTGGCTCTTTTCTTTGCCGTATGTGGGGCAGCTTTGCCCTCCTTGTAACTTTATGGGTTAAAACCGCGATATTTAGGATTGATTTTATTACCTTTGCAGAGTTATGAGCGAAGTAAGAGCAAAAAAAGCGTTGGGTCAGCACTTTTTGGTTGACCTGAATATAGCCCGCAAAATCTGTTATTCACTCTCCGGAGGCAGTGCCACCTCGCCACATAAGGTTTTGGAGGTAGGTTGCGGCATGGGAGTACTGACCCGCTTCCTGCTCGAGAGGGAGGATGTAGTGACCTACGGTGCAGAGATTGATGGCGAGTCGGTGGAGTATCTTCACAGCCACTATCCTCAATTCACCCCGCGCCTTATGGAGGGTGACTTTCTGAAGATGCAGCTCGAGGAGTTGTTTCCGGATGGTGTTAAGGTTATCGGCAACTTTCCCTATAATATCTCGTCGCAGATATTTTTCAAGGTGCTTGAGAATCGTCACCTTATTCCGGAGTGTGTGGGTATGATTCAAAAGGAGGTAGCCGTAAGGCTTGCCGAGCCCCCGGGTTCCAAGGAGTATGGCATACTGAGCGTATTGCTCCAAGCGTGGTACGACATTGAGTATCTGTTCACCGTTGGAGAGCAGGTCTTTAACCCGCCTCCCAAGGTCAAGAGTGCGGTCATTCGTCTCAGACGCAACAATACCGTGAAGCTCGACTGCGACGAGCAGCTCTTCGTCAAGGTTGTCAAGGCGTCGTTCAACCAGCGTCGAAAGATGATACGCAACTCGCTCAAGTCGGTCTTTGGCAACTTCGGAGGCGAGGAGCATCGCTTCTTCTCCGAGCGTGCCGAGCAGCTCTCTGTCGCCGACTTTGTGGAGCTGACTCGTTGGGTCGAACAGCATATATAAAAATGGACCTGTCTAATAAGTCTTTAGGCAGGTCCTCTTTTTGTCAGAAGTTGTATAACAAGAGGGATTTTAAGGCTTGCGAAGCCCGAAAAAGCGGAGTTTACTGAGCGTAAATGAGCATTTCGAGGGCGAGCGTAACGCAGAAATCACCTTGTTAGACAGCTTCATTCTTATACCTAAATATAATACACTGCGCCGAGGATTACTTTCCTACGGTCTGTGCCAAGGCTACGAAATAGCGCGAGGAGTCCAGCCCCAGCAACTCGAGCAGGGCAGCCTCGTTGTAGCTTCCGCGAGTGATTGCCTTTAGGTTGTGAGCTGCGGCATAGAGATTGACATTCTCGGCATAGCCCGCAGCGTCGAGCGAGCAGAGTATCGAGAGCTTAGGCTGTGGAATATTCTTGCCTTCATAAGCCTGAGTGTCAGCCACATACACAAGATTGAGCGGTGCGGCGAACGCAAACTCCTGCATAGCGGTCAGGGGGCGGTTGTCGCCCTCAGCCACGCGCATAAGCTTGTGAGCCTTGGCGTCGTAGAGATAAGCTCCGCCCTCCAAAAATGCATAGAGCTTGATAGGGTAGAGTGCCAATGCCGAGGGGGCTGTCAGATGGTCGTTCTCGGGGCGATTGATGCCTGCTGCTGCCCACACAACGCCCGACAGCTCCTCGAGCGAGAGAGGTTCAGCCGTAAAGTCGCGCGATGATTTTCTTGCCCACAGGGCTTCGTTTATCGAGGCACCGCCCGTGGGTGCCACCTCCGGAAGTTCGATTGCCTCACCCTCGACAACGGGTGTGGAGGTTGCCTGCTCTTGAGCTTTCTGCTCGGGGGCAGCACATGCCATCAGTGTAGCCATAGCAATAATAAAGACTCTCTTAATCATGATGTTTATAAAATTTGTTTAACAAAATCGTTCTAAAAATAACACTGTGTAAATTTCTATAAACGCAAAGTTAGAAAAAATCTCAATAGGGGCAATAAATCGATGTGTAATTTCTTGTAAAAAAAAAGTCGATGAATAAGAAAAATTATTAACTTTGTAGTGATATCAAAAAAAGAAAAAGCTTATATTGTGCGCAACGCATTGATTATCAGTAAGTTAATAGGGGGGGGTATTTTGTAACTGCGCTCCCGAGTGTGTTGTGTCTTAAATGCAGCGTTGACCTAATTTAGGTCTGCGCTGCATTTTGTTTTTTGCAACTAAAGTTTAATAACAATAAAAAAGCCCTGTTATGAAGAAATTTTTCACTTTGCTGGCAGCCGTTGCTGCTGTGGTTTCGTGTTCTAAGAGTGTGGACGAGATTCCCGTAACTCCCGAAACCGACCTTCTTCCCATCAACATCTCGACAACCCTGACCCGTGCCACCGATGCGGGCTATGAGTCGGGCGACAAGGTGGGTATCTTTGTTGTGAACGAGCCTAATGCGCTGGCTGCTTCGGGCAACCATGTCGATAATATGGGCTTCACCTACTCGGGCGAGTGGACTCCCGACACCCCTATCTATTGGCTCGACAAATCGACCAAGGCGGATTTCTACTGCTACTATCCCTATGTCGAGGGAGCATCGACCACTGCTCTTGCCTTTTCGACCAATGCCAATCAGTCGCAGCTTGCCGACTACAAGGCTTCGGAGTTCTTGTGGGGCAAGACCTCGGGCATAGCTCCCACCAAGGAGGCTGTCAGCATCACAACCAACCACACATTTAGCAATATGGTCATCGTTCTTAAGCCCGGCGATGGTTTTACCGAGGAGAGCCTCGCGGCTGCTACCAAGTCGGTGAAGATTTGCGGTGTTAAGACAGGTGCTTCTATCGACCTCTCGACCGGCGTAGCGACTGCTACGGGCAATACGACCGAGGTTATTCCCTACCTCGAGGGAGAGCAGTATCGCGCTTTGATAGTTCCTCAGACCACTGCCGAGGGTGCGCTGGTTGTTGTCAGCGTTAACGGCACCGACTACACCCTCTCGCGCTCGATGACTTTCAAGCCCAACAAGCAGCACAAGTTCACCGTAACGCTCAACAAGGTTAGCAATGGCGTTAATGTCGGCATTGGCGGCTGGGAGAGCGACGAGGAGGACTATGGTGGCGATGCAGAGTAAAATGCCCCGAATCACTATGTCAACCCCCAAATATATATCACCCGAAATCTCGCTGCTCGATGTAAGGGTCGAGCAGGGTTTTAGTGCGAGCCAAGATTCCGGTTTCGATTTTGGCACTAACGATTGGGGCGAAGGCGACGACTATAATGGCGATGCAGAGTAAAAACGCCCCGAATCATTATGTTAACCGAAAAATACATATCACCCGAAATCTCGCTGCTCGATGTCGAAGTGGAGCGAGGGTTTAGTCTTAGCCAAGACTCGCCCGGCCTTGATATCGGTATCGGGGAGTGGGAGAGCGAGAATGAAGATTACGATTTAATATAAACGATTTATATAAGGGAGGTTCTATAAATTAATCCATTGTTAATCAGTGTATTATTTTGTATATT
>CAZFQU010000106.1:0-3943 GCA_964521245.1 uncultured Alistipes sp.
GGTGCTCACCCTGACCCTGAATAATGGTCTGCTTGAGCTCCTTCGAGTACTCTACAAGGATTGTGGGATCCTCATACTTAGCGTCGTTAAGAATCTTACCGAGCTTCTCCTCCTCCTTCTGCTCCTTAGCCTTAACAGCTGCGCGGTAGCGAGGCTCGGGGAATACGATAGGCTCAACGGTAACGGGAGCTGCGGGAGCAGCCAGAGTGTCGTTGGTGCGAGTACCCTTGAGCTTAACGGTACAACCAATGTCACCTGCCGACAGCTCGGTAACCTTGATACGGTTCTTACCTGCGACAGCGAAGAGCTGCGAGAGCTTCTCCTTGTTGCCCGTGCGGGTATTTACAAGCTCCATACCCTCGGTAATCTTACCGCGGATAACACGCATATAGCTAATCTCGCCGATGTGCTGCTCGATCTGGCTCTTGAAGATGAATGCTACGGTAGGCTCCTCAGCCTCAGCTGCAAGCTCTTCGCCCTCAACGGTGAGGAACTTGGGTGCCTTCATAGGACCGGGGGCTACGTTGATGATGAACTCCATCAGACGCTTGGTACCGATATCGCGCTTACCCGAGCCGCAGAAGATGGGCATAACGTCACGATTTGCGACACCAATCTTAAGACCCGAACGAATCTCGTCCTGATGCAGAGTACCCTTGTCGAAGTACAGCTCCATAAGATTCTCGTCGTGTTCGGCAGCAGCCTCCACGAGTTCGCGGTTGAGTTCCTGAGCGCGCTCCAACTCCTCGGCGGGAATCTCAAGCTCCTCACGAGTACCATTCTCGTCCTTGAATCGATACATCTTCATCAGCAGAACGTCGATGAACGAGTTGAAGCCGGGGCCCTGATTTACGGGATACTGCACGATTACGGGCTTCACGCGCGAGGATGACTTGATCATCTCATAGGTGTTCTCGAACGAAGCCTTTTCGGCGTCGAGCTGGTTAATGAAGCCGATTATGGGCTTGTTCAGGGCGCGAGCATAGCGAGCCTGAATCTCGGAGCCGACCTCCCAACCATTCTGGGCGTTGAATACCATTACGCCAACGTCACCCACCTTGAAAGCCGAGAAGAGGCTACCGCAGAAGTCGTCCGAACCCGGGCAGTCGATGATGTTGAGCTTGCGGTCCATAAACTCTGTGAAGAGAGTTGT
Source organism: uncultured Alistipes sp. (assembly GCA_964521245.1). GTDB lineage: Bacteria > Bacteroidota > Bacteroidia > Bacteroidales > Rikenellaceae > Alistipes. The sequence goes on from CAZFQU010000106.1 coordinate 1,154, forward strand.
GGAGTAAATCGAGCGTTTGTATTCATGCTCGATGTCGGTATTGTCCGACAGGGTGTTGTTATTTTCGATGGAACCACGACGGTCGATGACCTTACCCTCGTATGCCATCGCCTCTGCAAGCGTGGTTTTACCGGTGCCGGGGGCACCAATCAGAACAATGTTCTTGATCTCTTTAGCCGAATAATTTTTCATAGCTTTTATTGTTATTTTTGAGTTAATTCGATTTTGCAACTATAAATATACAAATATTTTTACAAACGCAAGCCACAACTCAAAAAAAATCGCAATATTTAGAGATATTTGCTAAAAATAGCCCCCATTTCGAGGTCTTAGAGGACAGATTATTAAACACCCTGTCGGCTGCGACCAACTTCACCAAAGAGATATAGGCTGAGCCAAGAAAGCACAAACACAACAAAGAATAAGGGCTGTCGGCGTGCTACCGACAGCCCTAACCTTCTTACCATTGAGCAGCCCCCGCCGAATCGGAAAGCAGGGGAGAATAGTCAGAAGGTTATTTTACCAAAGGTGCTTATATACGAAATTACACTTAAGGGAACAATGTTCGCTTCGGACTGCTGCCAATTCACGGCGTAACGCCGTGATTTAGTTGCTGACCCACCACCTAAATTCCCCGCCTCGGGCAGGGAACTTTTTTCAGCCTAATGGCTGAAAAAGCGGTAATTTTACACCGAGTGTAAAATTGTATATAATTACCTTACCAAATTGATCATCCAATCAGCCTCTACACCATCCAGTCTGACATTGATTGTTACGAGGGGTTCCCAACCCTTCCACTCGACCATAGCGTCGAAGTCCACTTCGTTAGTTGTGCCATCGCCCCAATCAATCGTGAACTTTTCGTTCTTGAAGTTGAGTGTGGGGTCAAACTCGCCGAAGCTCAGACGATAGGTTGTTTCGGGCTTGCCGTCAATTCCGATATATCTGCCATAACGAAGTGCCAACGGATGAACAAACGAAGCGCGGGAGTTCAGTCCCGAGAGGTCGTGCAGATTTGCACACTCCTGCACCTCATAGACAGTGTCGTTGTAGAGAACCTTGATGCCATTAGCCATGATGTTGCCCTCTACTGCGGGGTCGAGCAGGTCCTTGCCATCCTCGGAGGTCACTGCAAACTCAACTTTCAGATTCCAAAAATCATATGTCGGACTGTCCTTGTCGAACTTAACCTTGAGAGCATTTTCGCTTACTACCTCGCCGTTTACTCTCAGCTCTTGCTTAACTCCGTTTTCGGTCTTGTAGTAGTCAAATTCGAAGTTGTCAATCTCATTGCCGTATCCCCAATTGATTTGGAATGTCTCTGAGCGATACTCAACCGAGGGATCGAAGTTGCCAAATTTCAAGTAATAAGGCTCACCCATTTCGCCCTCGTTGTGGCTGAATTTCATACCGCCCTCTACCTCCGAGCCAATCGGATACTCTTTGCCCTTGTAAATTAAGCGAATATCATTGCCGAGGAAGTTACTTGCGTCCCTTGGGTCTAACAAATCCTTTGTACCATAGTCGAAAACCGTAACATAAACGGCTATCACATCGTCGTCGCCCTTAATATCGTCGGGATTTATCACTCCCTGATTACCATTAGGGCCATCGGGATTTACCACCGGATCACTCTCCGAGCAACCCACAAAAGCAACCATCATTGCTGCTATCGCGAAAAAATTAAATAAGCATTTCATAATATTGACATGTTAATTGTTAATTTCGATATTCTCTCATGGGGTTAATACAGAAGTTCGTAGTTGACCATCTTAAAGTTTGTACTAAAGTTCCATCCGCCCGTTGCTCGAATATCACCAATTGAGGTATCTACATTTTCGGGATCGAGAGGTGTAGTGGTATCGTAACCATACTCCCAACCACCGAGGTAATAACCATCACATACTCCGCCCCAGCCCATATTGCAGTGCATAAGGTTTGTATATGACGTACTTAGTACCTCTTCGCTAATAGTTGCTCCTGTCGTTAGGTTATAGGTTACTTTAACTATCTGAGTAGAATATTCGTTCCAACCATCAACGACCCAAGCGTGACCAACACTACCATCTTGTCCTCGCATGCAGAATGGTCCTGTATTCATCACAAGATTTCTTGCCCAATTTATACCGTAATCAACATACTCAGCAGTTAATCCATTTATATTCATAGAACCCAAAAGTGTCACAAGATTTTCTGTGTATGCACTAGTAGCATAGTCACCATAATTAGCACCGATAGCACATCCAATGGCATAGATATATCTTGCAACCTCGTCAACCGCAGCTGCAGAAGGAGTATTGCCGTAACGGTTTTCGCGAATCAAACTCCACATAAAAGTTTGACCGTTAATTACATTATTGAACGGGAATCCCATATTGTTCAAAAATTGAGCTATCGCGATAGGAACACAGCCAGCAGGCTTATGTTCTGTTGTACTATTAGTTTTAAGAGGAGCATATCTGTTATAAGGATCGCCTTGCTTCCATTTTGTATTCAATCTGGGAGCCTTAACGTTAAGAGGAGTAACAATAGTGTCGGTTCTTGTAGGGTTGATTGCCGGCAATCCTCCACCTGTACCCGGAAGAGGAGTTACCTCCCAGTCGTAAAGCCCTGCTGTCGCATCATCTATAATGATGTTAGCAATCATGTTCTCAAGTTCCTCTTCAGTTTCCACATCTCTGACCTCACCCTCATCAGCAATCTCGCTGCGAGTCTCGGGGCGATTGAAATCTTCAGCTTCGAAAACCGTCTCGTCAAATATTGCCAATACGGGTGATACTCGCTTGTCGG
>CAZFQU010000107.1:0-3879 GCA_964521245.1 uncultured Alistipes sp.
CACTGAATAAGATTGAGAGAAGAGAGCGCATCAAGATGCGTATCCGCAAGATTGTTAGCGGAACCGCAGCGCAGCCTCGTATGACTGTATTCCGTAGCAACAAGCAGATCTACGTGCAGTTTATTGATGACCTGGCAGGTGTAACCCTCGCAACCGCATCGTCGCTCGACAAGGAGGTTGCAGAGGCTGCAGCAGGTAAGAACAAGTGTGAAATTGCCGCAATGGTAGGTAAGCTCGCAGCAGAGCGCGCTACTGCAAAGGGTATCGAGGTCGTATCGTTCGACCGTAACGGTTACCTCTACCACGGCCGTGTTAAAGTGTTAGCTGACGCCGCTCGTGAGGGTGGTCTTAAATTCTAAGCGATTATGGCAAATATGAATGTAAAGAAAGTGCGTACGAGCGACCTTGAGCTCAAGGATCGTCTTGTTAGCATCAATCGCGTAACTAAGGTTACCAAGGGTGGTCGTACCTTCACCTTCTCGGCTATCGTTGTAGTAGGTAACGAGAATGGCGTTGTAGGTTATGGTCTGGGTAAGGCTTCGGAGGTGCAGTCTGCTATCGCTAAGGGCGTAGAGGATGCAAAGAAGAACCTCGTAAAAGTTCCCGTTATCAACGGTACTATTCCTCACAAGCAGGAGAGCCGTTTCGATGGTTCGCTTGTAATGATTCGTCCCGCAGCTCCCGGTACCGGTATCATCGCCGGTGGTGCAATGCGTGCGGTATTGGAGTCGGCAGGTATCAAGAACGTGCTTGCAAAGAGCAAGGGTTCGTCGAACCCCCACAACCTTGTGAAGGCTACCATCGCAGCTCTGAGCGAGTTGCGTGATGCTTACACTGTGGCTCAGGTTCGCGGTATCTCGATGAAGCAGGTGTTTAACGGTTAATTTTCTGAATAAGTTATGGCAAGATTGAAGATTACTCAGCTCAGAAGCCGCATTGGTGCATCGAAGCAGCAGTGCAAGAACCTTGACGCTCTTGGTCTCAGAAAGATTAACGCAAGCGTTGAGCATGACGACTCGGTTATCATCAAGGGTATGATCGAGCGCGTGAAGCACCTCGTAAAGGTCGAGGAGGTAAAATAAGTAAAACCTTAAAAAGACTTAAAAGTTACTATGGAACTCAATAATTTGAAACCCGCAAAGGGTTCTACCCACCACGACAAGCGTGTCGGCCGCGGTGCCGGTTCGGGTCACGGTGGTTACTCGACTCGCGGTAACAAGGGTGCTCAGTCGCGCTCGGGTTACAAGCGTAAGTTAGGCTTCGAGGGTGGTCAGATGCCTCTTCAGCGTCGTCTTCCCAAGTTTGGTTTCACCAATCTGAAGCGCGTAGAGTTTAAGCCCATCAACCTCTCGACACTCGAGGAGCTTGCATCGAAGAAGAATCTTACCGAGATTTCGGTAGAGACTCTTATCGCTGCCGGTTTCGTATCGGGTAACGACCGCGTTAAGATCTTGGGTAATGGCGCAGTTACCAAGGCTCTTCAGGTTAAGGCTCATGCCTTCTCGAAGAGTGCTGAGGCAGCCATCACCGCAGCAGGTGGTAGCGTAGAGAAGATGTAAATTCACGCTTAACAAAACAAAATTATGAAAGCTTATCTCTTAGTTGGTTTGGTCATCTTGGCGATTGTAGCCTTGTTGGCCACCAACAAGAAATTCGTTGAGACTCTCAAGAATATATATAAGATCGAGGAGTTGCGTAAACGTATACTCTACACGCTGGGCCTCCTTCTTATATATCGTCTTGGCAGTTTTGTGGTACTCCCGGGTATTGACCCCAACGCATTGCAGGGCCTTGCCGACCAGCTTGGCAGTCAGGAGAATGGTCTTTTGGGACTTCTGAATGTCTTCTCTGGTGGTGCATTCGGTAACGCATCTATCTTTGCGCTCGGTGTAATGCCTTACATCACCGCTTCGATTATCATCCAGCTTGCTGGTATGATGATTCCTGCAGTCCAGAAGCTGCAGAAGGAGGGTGAGAGCGGACGCCGCAAGATGAACCAGTGGACGCGTCTGCTTACCATTGGCGTATTGATGTTGCAGGGTCCTGCTTACGTGGCAAACCTCGCACACACCTCGGGTGCCGCATTCGTTTACGGTGCTACGCCTTGGTTCTATGCTTACGCAACAGTTATTCTTATTGCCGGTACCATGTTCATTATGTGGCTCGGCGAGAAGATTACCGACAAGGGTATCGGTAACGGTATCTCGCTGATCATTATGATTGGTATCGTAGCTCGTCTGCCCCACGCCCTGTTGGCTGAGGCTGCAGCTCGTTTCTCGACTTCGACCGGTAGTGCATTTATGCTGGTACTCGAGCTCGTGTTGCTCTTCCTCGCTTTCTTGGCGGTTATCGCAGTACAGCAGGCTGTCCGCAAGGTTCCCGTACAGTATGCCAAGCGCATCGTAGGTAACAAGCAGTATGGTGGTGTGCGTCAGCACATTCCCTTGAAGATGAACGCAGCTAACGTAATGCCCATCATCTTCGCTCAGGCTCTGATGTTCGTTCCTATGTTGTTCTCGTCTGTAGCCCCCGGTTTTGCAGCAGCATTTGCAAATATGACGGGCTTCTGGTACAACTTTACGCTGGCAGTGTTGGTAATTGCGTTCACATACTTCTACACCGCAATTATCATCAATCCTCAAATGATGGCCGACGATATGAAGCGTAACGGTGGCTTTATCCCCGGTGTTAAGCCCGGTAAGCAGACCGTAAGCTATATCGACGGTATTATGACGCGAATCACCCTTCCCGGTTCGATTTTCCTTGCTTTGGTGGCTATTATGCCCGCTTTGGCAATGAGATTCCTTAACATTCAGCAGTCTTTCGCCTACTTCTATGGCGGTACCTCGCTGCTGATTATGGTGGGTGTGGTTCTCGACACTCTCAAGCAGATAGAGAGCTACCTTTTGATGCGTCACTATGATGGTCTGATGAAGACCGGACGTATTCAGGGTCGCCACTAAAATGTTTTGCACGACGACTGATTGATAAGCTATGATTTATCTGAAGACGGACGAGGAGATCGAGTTGCTCAGAGAGAATAATATCTTGGTGAGCAAAACCTTGGCAGAGGTGGGCAAACACATTAAGCCCGGAGTGACTGCCACCGAGCTCGATCGAATAGCCGAGGAGTTCATCCGTTCGCACGGAGCAGAGCCGGCATTCAAGGGTTATCAGGGATATCCTGCCGCAACCACAATCTCGGTCAACGAGGTGGTTGTCCACGGCATACCGTCGTCAAATATCATCCTCAAAGAGGGGGATATAGTATCGGTCGATGTAGGTACTTTTATGAAGGGGTTTGTTGGTGATTCGGCTTATACGTTTGCCGTAGGAGAGGTTGCTGATGAAGTTAGGCAACTGATGGAGGTCACCAAAGAAGCTCTTTATAGAGGTACAGCACTTGCAAAGGCAGGAAATCGCGTAGGCGACATCTCTGCCGCAGTGCAAGAGTATGCCGAAAAGTTCGGTTATGGAGTGGTCCGTGAGTTGGAGGGACACGGTCTGGGTCGAAAGATGCACGAGGACCCGGGTGTTCCTAACTACGGAGCCCGTGGCAGAGGACCTCTCTTGAAGGAGGGTATGGTCATCTGTATCGAACCGATGATAACAATGGGATCGCGTAACGTGGTCTTTGAGCGTGATGGCTGGACAGTCCGCACTCGAGACCGCAAGCCGGCAGCACACTACGAGTTTGCGGGAAATTCTGACTTCCGGCAACCACGAAAAGGTGCGCCAGTGGCGCAGAAAACAGTCCCTGCGCCGTACCCGTGAACGCAGACCGGATATGTACGAAAAGCTTGACTTAAGCTCCAAGCAGGACAAAAAGCTCCTAAAGGAAATGGAGCAAGAGGATAATGAATAAAAAGCGGTGCGTTT
>CAZFQU010000108.1:0-3838 GCA_964521245.1 uncultured Alistipes sp.
TTAGTTTTCAACTTCCTTTTTTATTTTTTTCGAAATTATTTAGGACAATATTGGTATGGAGTAGTTATATATGCCACAAACCATACAAAAAGCGTGGTTGCCCCATATATTGACAACCACGCCATCCACTATTGTTGCGAATCAATTACTTTCTGATAGCTGCTACGCCGGGCAACTCCTTACCCTCCATATACTCCAACAGTGCGCCACCGCCGGTCGATACGTAGCTAACCTTGTCAACCAAGCCGAACTTGTTGATGCAGGCAACCGAGTCGCCACCGCCGATGAGCGAGTAAGCACCATTCGAAGTAGCCTCGGCGATAGCCTCAGCAACAGCACGCGAACCGGTCGAGAACTTGTTAATCTCGAACACGCCAACAGGACCGTTCCAAAGGATAGTCTTGCACTCAAGGATTGTGTCGCGGAAGAGTTTCTTGCCCTGCTCCGAAATATCGACACCCTCCCAACCCTCGGGAATAGCATTTACGGGTGCGGTCTGAGTATTTGCCTGCTCCGAGAAGTCGTCGCAAACCAAAGCATCGGGCGAGGTTACAACCTTCACGCCCTTCTCCTGAGCCATCTTCAGAATATCGAGAGCCGTCTGATAGAAATCAGGCTCGCAAATCGACTTGCCGATTTGACCACCCTTAGCACCCGAGAAGGTATAGGTCATACCGCCACCAAGAATCAACACGTCAACCTTCTCGAGGAGCTTCTCGATGATGGTAATCTTGGTCGAAACCTTCGAACCGCCGATAATAGCGCAGAAGGGACGCTGAGGATTCTGCATCACGCCATCGATAGCCTTCAGCTCGTTCTCCATAACATAGCCAAACATCTTATCCTCGGGGAAGTAGTCGGCGATAAGTGCAGTCGAAGAGTGTGCGCGGTGAGCAGTACCAAATGCGTCGTTGATATAGCAATCTGCATACGAAGCGAGCTTCTTGACAAACTCCTTCTGAGGGCCCTCCTTAAGAGCCTTCTTAGCTGCCTTCTTCTCCTCATCGGTAGCATCCTCAGCCAAGCCACGAGGCTTACCCTCCTCCTCGGCATAGAAACGCAAGTTCTCGAGCAACATAACCTCGCCACTCTTAAGCTCAGCAGCCATCTTTGCAGCCTTCTCACCCATACAATCGCCGGCGAAGAGAACCTTCTCACCTAGACGAGCCTCGATAGCGGGAATAATCTGCTCGAGCGAATACTTAGGATCGGGATTCTTCTTGGGACGACCAAGGTGCGACATAAGAATTACTGCTCCGCCACCAGCAAGGACTTTCTTGATTGTGGGAATAGCCGCACGAATACGAGTGTCGTCGGTCACCTGACCCTCCGAATTGAGGGGTACGTTGAAGTCAACGCGAATAATGGCACGCTTGCCTTTGAAGTCATAGGAATCGATTCTGAACATAGACTTAATTGTTTTTATGTTATTATCCTAATTAACATTTGGTTGCCCATTAACCCAACCAAATTACTAACCTTTTCAGCTGCAAATTTAAGAAAAAAATTCTATACCTCTGTTATTTTCTTAACAATTACCTTGCAGAATGGTAATTATTTGTCTGTTTCAACTTTTTTTAATACCTTTGATAATCCAAAAAATATGAAATATTATGGCAGAAAAGTTTACCGTAGCACTCATATACGATTTTGATGGAACGCTTGCTCCGGGCAATATGCAGGAGTACGACTTCATACCTGCCGTAGGTAAGAGCAACAAAGAGTTCTGGAACGATGCCAACTCCTTGGCTGAGGAGCAGGATGCCGATGGAATTTTGACCTATATGGCAAAGATGGTCAAGGAGGCGCGAGCTACCGGTCACTCACTCAGGCGCGAGGCTTTTCAGGAGTCGGGTCGCAAAGTGCAACTCTACAACGGAGTCAAGGAGTGGTTCTCAAGAATCAATGCCTATGGTGCAGAGCGCGGTTTGGAGATTCTGCACTATATCAATTCGTCGGGACTGAAAGAGATTATCGAGGGAACCGAGATTGCCCATGAGTTCAGAAAGATTTATGCCTGCTCGTTTCTCTACGACATCGACGGAGTGGCATATTGGCCCGGTGTAGCAGTAAACTATACCAACAAAACACAGTTTATCTTCAAGATTAACAAGGGTGTAGAGTCGGTCTATGACAGCAAGCGGGTCAATGCCTATATCGAGGAAGATAAGCGTCCCGTACCATTTAAGCGTATGATATACGTTGGTGACGGAACAACAGACATTCCCTGTATGCGTCTTGTGAAGAATTTCGGCGGACACTCTATCGCAGTCTATAACCCCGACCAGAGGGGCGCACGACGAGACCTGAACGCACTCATACGCGACAACAGAGTCAACTACGTCTGTCCCGCGGAGTATCAAGATGGCTCGGAGATTGATGTTGTGGTAAAGGCAATAATCGACAAAATTGCCACCGACTGTCGCCTCGAACTTTTAGAAGCTGTTCTTTAATTACACCCATTATGAAGATAGTTTTTGCAACCAATAATGCCCATAAGTTGAGCGAGGTTTCGGCTCTCTTGGGCGAAAAGTACACATTGGTCACCCCCCTTCAAGTCGACATCAATGAGGATATTCCCGAAGAGCAGGCTACCTTGGAGGGAAATGCCTTGCAGAAGGCACGTTACATCCACAGCCGTACGGGTCTTGATTGCTTTGCCGACGATACGGGCTTAGAGGTCGATGCTCTGGGTGGCGCACCGGGTGTACACTCGGCACGCTATGCCACTGATGGTCACGACTTTGATGCAAACAACAGACTATTATTGAAAAACCTTGAGGGTGTGGGTAATCGTCGCGCTCGTTTTCGTACGGTAATAGCACTCATACTCAATGGCGAGGAGCATCTTTTTGAGGGTATTGTCAATGGTCACATAGTGCAGCAACCCTCAGGTAGCGAGGGCTTTGGCTACGACCCCCTGTTTATGCCCGAAGATTGTGTTAAGACATTTGCCGAGATGACAAAAGAGGAGAAAAACCTCATCTCGCATCGCGCACGTGCTGTAGGTAAATTAGTCGATTTCTTGCTCGGTAACGAATAAAAGCATACCTTTGTCACCATGGAAAAGAGCAATCTCTATAAACGCGAGGAGATATACGACTCCTCGAGAATCGAAAAGCTCGCCGGTCACTACCGCGAGATACTTTCGCTTTTGGGTGAAGACCCCGAGCGCGAAGGTCTTCTGAAGAGTCCCGAGCGTATAGCTAAAGCTATGGCATTCCTCACTAAAGGCTATGACGAGGATCCCAAACAGATACTTCTCTCCGCAATCTTCAAAGAGGAGTATAAGCAGATGGTTGTTGTTAAGGATATTCAGCTCTACTCGCTTTGCGAACACCATATGTTACCGTTCTATGGCGTAGCTCACGTGGCATATATTCCCAACGGATTTATCACCGGTCTGTCAAAAATTGGACGTGTAGTCGAGAGTTTTGCCCGTCGTCTTCAGGTTCAGGAGCGACTTACGGTCGATATTCGCGACTGTATTCAGGAGGCACTCAACCCCATGGGTGTAGCCGTCGTTATCGAAGCAAGCCATATGTGTATGCAGATGCGAGGTGTCGAAAAGCAAGGTTCATCAACCACTACCTCCGCTTTTACAGGTATATTCCTCAAAGACCCAAGGACAAGAGAGGAGTTTATGGAGCTGATTCGCAAATAACAATTTTCCGCTATTTAAGGCATACCACTGAGCTTAAGCGAGATATTCTGCTTGGCATTAAGTAAACCCCGAGTGAACAGTACCTCAGTACTGCACACTCGGGGTTCATGTTGTGAATAGTACGTCCCATTGTCGGGATTCGAGGGAGGTACGGAATTTACCGCATACAAATCT
>CAZFQU010000109.1:0-3737 GCA_964521245.1 uncultured Alistipes sp.
CGTGGTTCCACGTTCAGCAGAACTGCTGCTCTCAGTTCTACTACGTACTCAGACGTGCCATTGAGCCTTGTGTCGAGCATTTGGAGAACAACTTCAATCCTATGCCTAAGGAGTATTGCGATGAGTTTATGCCTCTGCGCAACCAACTCGACCACCTTATCTCGCGTGTGCGTATAATGATTCAGGGAGGCGACTACTCCTCGATAGATATGCTTTCCGAGAGTGGCGATGCTCTGCGTACGAAGATTCAGAGCGCGCGTACTACACAGATGTTGCGCATACACGACGAGACTTCCGACCTGAAGGTGTCGTTAGTCTATCTGAACCTTCTCTCCGAGTCGCAGGAGTTGCTCTCGGCGGTGATGAAGTTGATGCGTGCATCCAATAGATTCCAAAACTAAATTTAGAGGACCTGCCTAAAAAACTTATTAGACAGGTCCTCTCTTTTTCTCTTTCACGGTGCCAATATAACCGAGTATTGTCGGAAGTGAAAAAATATTAGCAAAAAAAGATTTACCGATTTTGAAATCCCGAAAAAAATCACTACTTTTGCGGGCAACAAAAACCAATTCGTCCTATGTCGTTTATCAATGATAGGGTACAAACAGAAGGACTCACTTTTGACGATGTGCTTTTGGTGCCCGCCTATTCGGAAGTGTTGCCCAGAGAGGTGTCTCTGCGTTCCAATTTCTCAAGAAACATTCAACTCAATGTGCCTATTGTGTCTGCTGCTATGGACACAGTGACTGAGGCTCCTTTGGCTATTGCGCTGGCTCGTGAGGGCGGTATCGGTGTTATTCACAAGAATATGTCAATTGAGGCGCAGGCTGCTCAGGTTCGTAAGGTAAAGCGTGCCGAGAACGGTATGATTTATGACCCCGTAACCATCACCAAGGATAATACGGTGGCTGATGCGCTGGACCTTATGCGCGAACATAAGATTGGCGGTATTCCCGTTGTCGATGGCGAGCGTCACCTCATCGGTATCGTAACCAACCGTGACCTGCGCTTCCAGAGCAATATGGAGCGTCGTATCGAGGAGGTTATGACCCCCGGCGAGAAGCTCGTCACAACTCACCACACCGACCTTGCTCACGCTGCCGAGGTGCTCTTGACCAATAAGATTGAGAAGCTCCCCGTGGTTGACGACGCTAACCACTTGGTAGGTCTTATCACCTATAAGGATATCACCAAGGTTAAGGACCACCCGATGGCTTGCAAGGACTCGAAGGGTCGCTTGAGAGTCGCTGCGGGTGTGGGTGTCACTCAGGATGCTATGGAGCGCGTGAAGGCTCTGGTTGAGGCTGATGTTGATGCTGTGGTTTTGGACTCGGCTCACGGTCACTCCTATAATATCGTTACCCTGCTCAAGAAGATTAAGGCTACCTATCCTTCGCTCGACGTTGTGGTGGGTAACATCGCTACGGCTGAGGCTGCCAAGTATCTGGTGGAGAATGGTGCCGATGGTGTGAAGGTAGGTATCGGTCCCGGTTCTATCTGCACCACTCGTATCATTGCCGGTGTGGGTGTTCCCCAGCTCACGGCTATCTACGACGCTGCAAAGGCTATCGAGGGTTCGGGTGTTCCCGTCATTGCCGATGGCGGTCTGCGCTACTCGGGCGACTTGGTGAAGGCTCTGGCTGCGGGTGGTAACTGTGTGATGATTGGCTCGATGTTCGCAGGAACCGAGGAGGCTCCGGGTGAGACCATCATCTACAACGGCAGAAAGTTCAAGAGCTATCGTGGTATGGGCTCTATCGACGCTATGAAGGCTGGTTCGGCTGACCGCTACTTCCAGAAGGGTTGCGAGGGTAATATCAACAAGCTCGTTCCCGAGGGTATCGTGGCACGTGTTCCCTTCAAGGGTTCGCTCAGCGAGACCGTATTCCAGCTCGTAGGCGGTATTCGTTCGGGTATGGGTTACTGCGGTGCTAAGGATATTGCAACTCTGCAGAAGGCTCGCTTTATCCGCATCACTGCTTCGGGTATGAACGAGAGTCACCCCCACGATGTGGCAATCACTCGTGAGGCTCCTAACTATTCGAGCGAGAGATAGTATGTCGCGTAAGATGAACATATACGACTACCTGATTTTGTTGGTAGTGCTTGCCCTCTTTGCGTGGTGGGTATATAGTCGCCAAAATTGGTTGCGCTATGCCGTGTGGGTAGGGTGTGGAGTCTATTTTCTGCGTCGTATATGGGTTGCATACCAAGTGGCAAAGAGTAGGAGTAACGAAAAATAATTTCAGAACCAAAAAAGTTTGCATTTATGAAACAGGATATGATTGTAATCCTCGACTTGGGTAGCCACGAGAATACCGTTTTGGCTCGTGCTATTCGTGATTTGGGTGTGTATAGCGAGATTTATCCCCACGACATCACCCTCAAGGAGCTTCAGGCTCTGCCCAACGTCAAGGGTATCATTATAAATGGCGGTCCCAACAACGTAATCGACGGTGTTGAGATTGACGTTCTGCCCGAGATTTACGAGGCTGGTGTGCCCGTGATTTCGGCAGGTCACGCAAAGGCTCTCTGCGAGGTTAAGCTCGAGCAGTTCAACGATGATATCGAGGCTATCAAGGCTCAGGTCAAGGAGTTTGTATTCGACCTCTGCAAGGCCGAGGCTAATTGGAATATGACCAACTTCGTGAACGACCAAGTGGAGCTTGTGCGTCGCCAAGTGGGTGAGCGCAAGGTGCTGTTGGCTCTCTCGGGAGGTGTCGATTCGTCGGTGGTGGCAGCCCTGCTGCTGAAGGCTATTGGCGACAAGTTGGTGTGCGTACACGTCAACCACGGACTTATGCGTAAGGGCGAGTCGGAGGATGTTGTCGAGGTGTTCCGCAATCAGCTCAATGCTAACCTCATCTATGTCGATGCTACGGAGCGTTTCCTCACCAAACTTGAGGGCGTTGAGGACCCCGAGCAGAAGCGTAAGATTATCGGTGGCTAGGTTATCCGCGTATTCGAGGAGGAGGCACGCAAGCTCAACGGTATCGACTTCTTGGGTCAGGGTACTATCTATCCCGATATTGTCGAGAGTGGTACCAAGACTGCTAAGATGGTTAAGTCGCACCACAACGTGGGTGGTCTGCCCGAGGATATGAAGTTCGACCTCGTGGAGCCTCTCAAGCAGCTCTTCAAGGATGAGGTGCGTGCTTGTGGCTTGGAGTTGGGCTTGCCCTATGATATGGTCTATCGTCAGCCCTTCCCCGGTCCCGGTCTCGGCGTGCGCTGTCTGGGTGCCATCACTCGTGACCGTCTGGAGGCTGTGCGCGAGGCTGATGCTATCCTGCGCGAGGAGTTCAAGGCAGCAGGTCTCGATAAGAAGGTTTGGCAGTACTTCACAGTTGTTCCCGACTTCAAGTCGGTGGGTGTGCGCGACAATGCTCGTTCCTACGATTGGCCCGTGATTATCCGCGCTGTCAACACCGTTGACGCAATGACCGCAACCATCGAGCATATCGATTGGGAGGTTTTGGAGAAGATTACTCGTCGTATCCTCAGCGAGGTTAAGAACGTTAACCGCGTATGTTACGATATTTCGCCAAAGCCCAATGCGACTATTGAGTGGGAATAATCTCTTTGGTGTGATAAGCTGCGGATTACTTCCGCTAGCATAGAAAAATGGCGATGGATAGTACTTGAGTACATTCCATTGCCATTTTTCTATTGCCGAGCGTTGTACTCCTTGCTTCTGACACCAAATCTTTTTTCGATTTTATAGGGCATATTTGCCC
>CAZFQU010000110.1:0-3644 GCA_964521245.1 uncultured Alistipes sp.
GAGAGCCGATGGAGGGATTCGAACCCACGACCTGCTGATTACAAATCAGCTGCTCTGACCAGCTGAGCTACATCGGCAAATCCTTTGTTTTGGTTTGCAAAAGTATGTATTATTTTTTAATCCGCCAAATTTTTGGAGATAAAAATTTCAAAACTTCTTCAAAGAACTTTTTAAGTTGTTGACTTCCAACCACTTCCCACCTCTTTTCCAATCAACCTCATTTCTGAGCCACAGGTGAGTCATAAGGAAATCGGGTGCAAATATAAGAATAAAATGAAAAATAAACAACTTAGTTGACAGAAATATTGACCAACTATGCATTTTTTTTCAATGAGCAGCTATACCTATATATAATAGGTTCTAAATTATGCCCTTTACCTTATACTCTCGCCCCTAATTATTACCCAACACGAACTCTATCAGTGCATCAGCACAACGCTCAGGCTCCTCCAGAAAACCCATATGCCCCGACTCTTCGAGCCACAAGACCTTAGCCTGCGGGTGCGATGCCGCCAATTCCTCAGCCACCTCGCATGGTATATAGCCATCCTTCTTGCCAAAGATAAAGAACTGTGGCACAGAGAGTTTGCGTAGCACTTCATTCCTGTCGGAACGTTCAATCATTCCATTGAGCAATGCCACCACACCTTCATCCTCGGTTAGAAATACCTGTTCTTGCAAATCGCTGATATAGTCAGCCATCCGGCGTCGATTCTCCTCGGCAAATCCCGCTGCAGGAGCAACTCTTGCCAGCTGCTCTTTTCTGCCTGCCTTTACAAGTTCTATTTCACGACGGCGATTCTCACGCTTGAGTTCGGTATCGGCATTGGGAGTAGAACTTAGCATAACCAATCCGTCGAGCATATCGGAATGACGCTCAGCGAAAGCTGCTGCCACATAGCCACCCATAGAGTGGCCCACTACCGTACATTTCTGAATCTGAAGCTGCTTTAATGCCTGAGCCACGACATCTGCAAGATATTCCATTGTGTGAGACTCACCCTTAACCTCGGATATGCCATGCCCGGGCAGGTCTAACGTAATAACTCTCACCTTTTTATAGAGATAAGGAATAAAATCCTCCCACACAAGGAGAGATTCGAGATATCCGTGCAAGAGGACAACACACTTATCTTCAGCCTGCGAATCGCACAAATGTAGGGCGGTGTCACCCGCCATAATAAATTTTTCAACCATAATATGCCTTCTTGTTGAATTAAACCTATTCAGCAATTTTGACAAAAGTAGCAATAAATCCACAATATGCCAAATGCTCAATTTGGGACAATATTGATTTTTAGCATTTTCTCAATCAAACATTTGCATATTCCAATATTTTTCATTATATTGCAACCGAAGATGTGATTGTAATCTATTCGGCTTATGTACCACTTAGGAGTATTAGGGTTTGCACCCCTGCAAGAGCCATAGATAAAGTGCTTACAATCAAATATAAACCTAAAAAATATTATTGCATAGTGGAGATTTCAACTTAGCTCGGCGCAGGGCATCGGGAGATTCAAGGAGTCGGTCTGTAAACTGCGCAAACAAAAAACATTTACTAATCATTTTAACTGATTGAATTATGAAAAGACTTATGATTTTTGCGAGCCTTTTCGCATTACTACTATCCTGTGCAAAGGATGAGGGTATGGGCGTAGAGAATCAGCCCCTGCCCGAAGAGTTCACCTATAAGGTGTCGGTTGACCAAGCCCTGAAGAATCTCGATATTGCTCTTGCCAACATTGATGGCGAGACGCGCTCGGCAAAACGCTCTGTGAAATCCATCGAGAGAGTTAAGGCATCGCAAGTTATGGACCTAACCCGCTCGGCAGATATTCCCCAACTCGAGGACCTGCTCTATGTGGTATCGTTTGGCGAGGGTCAAGGCTCGGCTGTACTTGGTGCCGACAAGCGAGTATCACCCGTATTGGCAATATTTGACGAGACGGTTTTCGAAGCCGAAGATTTCAATCGCCCCGAGACTCGCAGCGAGATTGCTGACGAGGGTGAAGTCAGAGATGTAGAAACAGAAGAAGAGTTAGAAGAGTTTGTGGCAGGAATGATTATTAGTGGAGCGGCTAATGAGGTAATATCTTCTCCAAATGTGATAACCGACTTACCTATTTCCCCCATCACTCCAATTACATTAACACGACGAGATACTGTTGTTACAACATTATATGAGCGAACACCAATGCTAAATACAAAATGGGGACAAGGTAGTCCATATAATAATTCTTGCCCATTCAAAAAAGATGGAATCACCCGACGTCCAGCAGGTTGTACAGTAATTGCTAATGCTCAGTTCTTAAAATATCATCAATCTCCTAATCCAAACGTAATCAATGGTGAATCATTTAGCTGGAATTTGATTAACCAAAATTACTATGGAGGAATACCATCATCACAAGCGCAACAAGAAGTGGCTAATTATATTTATTGTATAGGCAGAAAGATTGGAGCAAAATATACAGATAATGATGATAGTCAAACTAAGGCTCCATTAGATGTTTTTGATGATTTGATTGAAGAAATAGGACTGAGCACATCTGCTTCATTTATTAGCGTAGGTCTCACCAATCGAGCCACAGCAAGAAACATTGTAATGGATAAAGGTCCGTTCTGTATGCAAGGCACAAGTGACGGAGGGGCACACGCATGGGTTGTTGATGGATGGAACGAATATGAAACAGTCATAAAAGACGTATATTACCAAGCAATCACAGGCACCATCATAAGAGAGGAAGTATTAAGCCGAATGATTGTCCCACTTATGCACTGTAATATGGGTTGGAGTGGTAAGTGTGACGGATATTATAGTGGGACTATTACAGGTTTTGACACAACAATACCGCTCAGTCAAGATATGATAAATCCTTCAATAGGAGATATTAGTTACAGCGAAGGGTATAATTTTAATAGGGAATTTTACATGGTAACTTACTAATATAATGAGTTATGAAAAAGTTTTTTAATATTTTCGCAATAGCCGTTGTAGCAATGGCTACTGTGGGTTGTAACAATAACGATGACGACGAGATCTTGGGTCTTGATATTGATACAGTACAAAGCGCTATAAGTCAGACAATAGACAAGTTTGGAGACTATGATGTAAATTTGGTTTCAGAAGCTCTTACGGGCAAGAGTTGGGAGATTTGGAGTGATATCGTATATTATGAGGATTGGAGTGGCATAAGATATATTTGCTATTACGAAGGTCAATTCCCTACACCACCAATACCGGGATGGAGCAAAAACCGTGATTATGAGTTCTTGGACGGGAATAGATATAAAAAAACTTTCCACGAATACACCGTAGAGGGTCGTTGGGAATTTAACACCGAGGAGCGAACTATAACATTTTACGAAGAAATTCGCACATACGCAAACGGCGAGGTAGAAGAAACCCAAGGAAACTACAGCTGCACCCTGCTTACCTTGAGTGAAAATACATTTATGCTCCAAGGTGAAAGTAGCAGGGAAGAGTATAAAGTAAAAGAGTAACATCTGACGCTTAATCCCTGCCCGCTATTTTGGGTGAGCAGGGCTAACCAAAGTACTAACCAAAAATGGAAAAGTTATGAAACGATTTTTTAGTTTTTTTGCAATAGCCGTTGTAGCAATGGCTGTTGTGGGATGTA
>CAZFQU010000111.1:0-3435 GCA_964521245.1 uncultured Alistipes sp.
CCGATGGCGTGGACTACCCCACCATCTTCAAATTCTCGACCTCGATGATGCCCGTAATGCTCCTCTCGGTGACTGCCGAGGAGAGCTACCCCGCCCTCAATAAAATTCTCGACGACAAGCTCGTCAACGTACTCAACCGTGTGGATGGTGTGGGTGCAGTAGCTGTCATAGGTGCGCCCGAGCGCGAGGTGCAGGTTAATGTTGACCCCCGCAAGATGGAGGCATACGGACTCACTTTGGAGCAGTTGGGTGGTATTATCGCTGCTGAGAATGTCAATATCCCCGCAGGTACTATTGATATTGGCAACAACACCTTCAACCTCAAGTCCGATGGCGAGTTCAGCGACTCGGAGTATGACCTGAGAAAAGTGGTCGTATCGAACCATAACGGTCGAACAGTGATGCTGAGCGATGTTGCCGAGATACGCGATACGCTCGAAAAATCGACTATGGACGAGCGTACCAACGGCAAGTTAGGTGTGAGAGTAATGATTCAGAAACAGTCGGGAGCAAACACCGTAGATATCGTTCGCGAAATCCAAGAGCGTCTGCCCGAAATCGAGAAGAGCCTTCCCAGCGACGTTAAGATTGGTCTTATCTTCGAGGGTTCGCAGGAGATTACCGACGCTATCAATTCGCTCTCCGAGACCATTATGTACGCCTTTATCTTCGTGATTTTGGTGGTAATGATTTTCTTGGGACGTTGGCGTGCGACCTTCATTATCTGTATGACCATCCCTATTTCGTTGATTTGTGCCTTCATCTACCTCTTCGCTACAGGCTCGACCATCAACATCATCTCGCTCTCGTCGCTATCGATTGCTATCGGTATGGTTGTGGATGATGCGATTGTGGTTTTGGAGAACATCTCGACCCACATCGACCGAGGTTCGACCCCCAAGGAGGCATCAATCTACGCTACCAACGAGGTGTGGCTCTCGGTTATTGCCACCACGCTTGTTGTGGTTGCCGTATTCCTTCCTCTGACAATGGTTCCCGGTCTTGCAGGTATCATGTTCAAGGAGCTTGGTTGGATTGTGTCAATCGTCGTATCGGTATCGACCACTGCGGCTATCACCCTTACTCCTCTCATGTCGGCATACATGCTCAAGGCTGATGGCAACAACCACGAATACAATGGTATCGGCGTGATATATAAGCCCATCGACAAGGCTTTGCAGTGGCTCGACAATGCTTACGAGAAAGGTCTGCACTGGGTTGTGGGTCATCGCACAATAACCCTTGTTTCGCTTATGTCGGTATTCGTTCTCTCGCTGGGTCTGATTACTCAGGTCCCCACCGAGTTCTTCCCTCCCTCGGACAATGGTCGTATTTCGGCTACCGTTGAGCTGGAGCAGAACATCGCCGTAGAGTACACCGCAAAGATTGCTCGCCAGATAGACAGCATAATGCAAACTAAGTATCCCGAGATTCAACTCATCTCCACATCGGCAGGTGCCAACTCCTCGGACAATGCCTATGCTGCTATACAGACCACAGGTTCGCACATCATCAACTACAACCTGCGTCTGCCTCGTTCGTCGGAGCGCGAGAGATCAATCTACGAGATTTCGGACCTACTGCGTAAGGATTTGGACCAGATACCTGAGGTTAAGCAGTACACCGTAAGCCCCGGTGGTCAGCAAGGCGGTAGTATGGGTGGTTCGAGTACCGTAAATATCAAGGTCTTTGGTCACGATATCAACCTCTCGAACGATGTCGCAACCGACCTTAAGACGAAGTTGGCTCAGCTGCCCGGTATGCGAGACGTAAAACTCTCGCGTGACGACCTCCGCCCCGAGCTTAATGTAGTATTCGACCGCGACAAACTCTCATACTACGGCATCAACAGTGCAACAGCTTCGCAGTTTGTGCGTAACCGTATCAATGGCTATGAGTGTTCGAAATACCGCGAGGACGGCGACGAGTATGATATCATCGTACGCTATGCCGAGGAGTTCCGTACTTCGGTCGAGGATATCGAAAATATCGTTCTCTACGGCTCGACCGGTCAACCCGTAAAGCTACGCGAAGTGGCTACCGTACGCGAGGAGTTTGCAGCTCCCACCATCGAGCGCGAGAATCGTCAGCGTCTGATTACCGTACAGGGTTCGTTGGGTGCAGGTGTTGCCTTGGGTGATGTAACCGTATTGGCTCAGGAGCTTATCGACAACTACCCCACTCCCGATGGTATATCGCTCGAGCTTGGAGGTACCATTGAGGATCAGGGTGAGACATTTAGCGACCTTGGTACACTCTTTATCCTTATCGTGATTTTGGTATATATTGTGATGGCTACGCAGTTCGAGTCGCTCAAATATCCCTTTATCATTATGTTCACCATTCCTTTTGCCTTCACCGGAGTATTCCTCGCTCTGTGGATGAGTAGCACCCCGCTGTCGCTTATCGCTCTTATCGGTGGTATTATGCTGGTGGGTATTGTGACCAAGAACGGTATTGTGATGGTTGACTATATGAACCTGCTGATGGAGCGTGGCGAGAATGTTGCCAACGCCGTAATCAAGGGTGGTAAGAGCCGTTTGCGTCCCGTGTTGATGACCTCGTTCACCACCGTACTCGGTATGGTGCCTATGGCATTAGGCGGCGGTGAGGGCTCCGAGATATGGCAACCTATGGGTATTGCCGTTATCGGTGGTCTTACCTTCTCTACAATCCTTACGCTGTTTGTGGTTCCCGTATTGTATGCAATATTGATGGACCGCTCGATTAGAAAGGAGCAGAAGAAACAAGAAAAGGCAATGGCTGCAAATGCTTAACCATTAAATATTACGAAAAAGATGAAAGCTATATTTATATCATATAATCAGGCGTTGACCGACCGTGTGAATAAGATTCTTGACGACTGCCAAGTACGCGGTTTTACACGCTGGGAAACCACCCACGGACGCGGTTCGTTCGATGGTGAGCCTCATTACGGCACTCACGCTTGGCCCTCGATGAATACCTCGGTGCTGGCTATTGTCGAGGATGAGAAAGTCGAGCCGGTACTCGAGGCTCTGCGCCAAATGGACTCCCAAACCAAGATGCAAGGCTCGAGAGCCTTTGTCTGGGATATCACACAGGTAATGTAACCCGCTAAAAAAAGGAGAGAATGGGTATCTGACCTAAGAAGGTTGGATACCCATTTTGCCATAGCTATCTATTACAAAATACAATTATTCGACTATATAGGGCAGCAGCAAATCAAACCATCCCGAGCTGCAACTCTTTTTGATTTTAGAGGAACAGATTTGTTCTTAAACGCAGGGCGTGACCGAGGGATAGTGCAAATAGCACAGCCCGAGGAAACGAACAAGAGCAAGGACAAATATGCCCTATAAAAGCGAAAAGTTTTTGATTTTAGGCGAGAAAATTCCGTGCATCGTGAAGAAAGCCACCGATGGGTAGTACTTTGACGTACGTCCCATTGGTGGC
>CAZFQU010000112.1:0-3395 GCA_964521245.1 uncultured Alistipes sp.
ATTTATACTTTGTGGAATATGTTATGTAAAAAAAATATTTAGGACAATATTGGGTTTGAGTAGGTGAAAATTCGAAAAATATATCAGGAATTAACTATTTTTTTGTATCTTTGTTAAGTGTTAATCGGTACTGCGCTATGAAGAGATTGTTCTTGGGGTTTATAACTCTCTTTGTATTAACGGGTTGTGGGCAAAAACTGCTACTCGGACAACTCGAGCGTGCCGAAATGAATCTTAAGAGCAACAGTTCACTTTCGTTACAGATATTAGACTCGGTAAATCGCAACTCGCTCAGGACTGACAAGCAGAGGGCGCGTTATGCCATGCTCTATACCGATGCTCAGGTTAAGTCGAGAGTGAGAGTTGCCGACGATTCGCTTGTGCGTTTTGCTCTCGACTACTACAATCGTCGCGGGTTGACAGACGAGCGATTCAATGCCAATCTGCTGATGGGTATTGTGCAGCGCGAGAGAGGCAACTATACGGGTGCGATGTACTATCTGACCTGTGCCGAGCAACTCTCGCAGTCGGTCGATGACGACTTTGCTCGAGGAAGGCTCTATGGTCAGCAGGGAGTGTTGTACGAGTTATATGAAAATATGCCCAAGGCTTTGGAGTCGAGCCGTCTTTCGTATGAATACTATGCTAAGGCGGGCGAGGAGTTGCATAGCCACTTTGCGCTTTACCGTTCGGCACGTGCTTATATCACCATGGGCGAGTATGAGAAGGCGGAGTCGATTTTGGTGGGGTGTGTAGATTGGGCATTGAGTAGCAACCCCGATTGGAACTGCTCGCCTTTCCTTACTGTGCTACTCCATCTCTTTGAACTTTCGTTCCAAGGCGAAAAGTTACTCTCTACCCTATCGAGTGATTATATGCAGTTGAGCGACGGCTCGTTACATATCGATCTCGCGAGGGCTTATGGTGCCACTCTCGAGGGTGATATGGCAAAGATGTGCAGTTATGTGGATAGTGCATGGAGCAAGGCTCGTAATCTTGACGATTCGATGTTCGTTAACCTGAGGCTTTACGAGATGGCAAAGATGCGCAGCGACTATCACTCATCGCTAAAGAGTTATCTAAAGTACAGCGACCTGAGATACGAGTCGATAAAATCGACCATCGAAAAGCCCTTGGCTGAGAGTCAGATAGACTACTATAAACACTCCTCACAACTGTCTCGCGAGAGAGCTAAGCGTAACGCGACTATAATCTATATGGTGCTGATTATGGTTGTGATTGTGGCTGTGGGCGTGATGATTTATCTTCGCGAGTGGCTCAGACGGCGCAATAAGGAGGCTGTGGATATGGTCTCGGAACTTGACCACCAACGTCAGGAGTTGTTGCTGCGATGCGACAGTATGGATGAGAATATACGTCGCCAGTCGAGCGAAATATACAACCTCTTTCGTGAAAAGTTCCAGCTTATCGACAACCTCAGCGACGAGCTTTTTGCGATGACCAGCAAGCAGACTGCCGAGAGTGTGATACTCAAGCATATAAACTCGACCCTCGAGCATATTAAGAATAGCGATGCCGAGGTGGGTGAACTCGAGCGCAGAGTCAATCTTCTCCACAATAATATACTCTTCAGAACACGCCAACAGATGCCTGACTTGGGTGAGGAGAATTATAGGATGCTCTGCTATACGTTTGGCGGTTTTACGAGTGGTGCAATATGCTATTTTATGAATCTGCGTAGCAAACAGGCTCTATATAGCCGCAGGAGTCGCCTGATAGAGAAGATTAAAAAATATGATAACGAATTGAGCGAAGAGTTGATAGCTCTTATAGGTTAAGAATAAATATACTATGGATATGAAACTTATGATAAGATTTTGTGGTTTTATGTTTTTGGCTGCACAGCTGATTTTTTTATCAGCTTGTACCGATGGAGATGCTGCTGGGTGTTTATCTCCAGACAATTCGCAACTGCCGGGCGAGGATGCGGGCAACATACGTAAGCGCCCTATTGGTGAGTTTAAGGTTGTTGACGATGATGGTGGCAAAGGTTTGCCCGGAGGTCCTAAAGACCCCGATATCGATCCGCTGGACTTGAATTTCAACCATAATATAAAGGTTAACCCGTGGAAGGGAAACTCTTCTCAATCGGGTGAAAATGGCGAACTACCCGCCTATCCGGCGTTTGGTGAGCAGTAGTGCCGAACATCCAAGGTCAACTTTCACTGATGTAGGGTTTGCCGTTTCGGGAAATTTGACTACCTTTGTTTTCTGGAAACTAATTTATAGAATAACTCTTAATAATAAAATATAAAACCTATTATGTGTAGAGCTCTTATTATCGGTGCCGGTGGTGTAGGTACCGTTGTGACTCAGAAGATTGCAGCCAACCCTATCTTCTCTGACGTGATGTTGGCAAGCCGCACTAAGGCTAAGTGTGATGCCGTAGCCGAGGCTATTGGCGGTGGAAGAGTTAAGACTGCTCAGGTTGATGCCGATTCGGTACCCGAGTTGTGCGAACTTTTCCGCTCGTTCAAGCCCGATATCGTTGTCAATGTAGCACTCCCCTATCAGGACCTTACGATTATGGATGCCTGCTTGGAGTGTGGTTGCAACTACCTCGATACTGCCAACTACGAGCCTAAGGACGAGGCTCACTTTGAGTATTCGTGGCAGTGGGCTTATCAGGACCGCTTCAAGGAGAAAGGTCTGACGGCAATCCTCGGTTGCGGATTCGACCCCGGTGTGACCGCCATCTTCACCGCCTATGCCGCCAAGCACCACTTCGACGAGATTCACTACCTCGATATCGTTGACTGCAACGCCGGTAACCACGGTATGGCATTTGCTACCAACTTCAACCCCGAGATTAACATCCGCGAGGTGACGCAGAAGGGTCGCTACTATGAGAATGGCAAGTGGGTGGTGACCGAGCCCCACGAGATTCATAAGCCTCTGAACTATCCCGAGATTGGCGAGAGAGAGTCTTATGTTATCTACCACGAGGAGCTGGAGTCGCTCGTGAAGAACTACCCCACCATCAAGCGCGCACGCTTCTGGATGACCTTTGGGCAGGAGTATCTCACCCACCTGAGAGTAATTCAGAATATCGGTATGGCACGCATCGACCCCATAATCTACAACGGTGTTGAGATTGTCCCCATTCAGTTCCTTAAGGCTGTGTTGCCCGATCCTAAGTCGCTCGGCGCGAACTATCACGGTCAGACCTCCATCGGTTGCCGTATCAAGGGTATTAAGGATGGCAAGGAGCGTACCTACTACATCTACAACAACTGCGACCACGAGACCGCCTTCAAGGAGACCGGAACTCAGGCAGTGAGCTTCACGACAGGTGTACCCGCAGCTTTGGGTGCAGCAATGTGGGCTAAGGGTCTGTGGCGTGGTGCCGGAGTATTCAATGTCGAGGAGTTTGA
>CAZFQU010000113.1:0-3087 GCA_964521245.1 uncultured Alistipes sp.
AATATACAAAATAATACACTGATTAACAATGGATTAATTTATAGAACCTCCCTAATATCTTTGGTTTCGATTTTTTTAGAGACTGAACATTCGGTTTGTGCAGGCTCGGCGTTCTGTTTTGTGCTATGGGTTTTGTTTGGGGTAGTCGGTGTTGTAGTGACAACCTGCCGACTCCTTGGCTTCGCGTCCTTGTTTGATTACCAAGTATGCTACAGCAATCATATTCCTCAGCTCGCATAAATCGCGGTTGGGTTTAGTGTGGGCGTAGAGCTGCTCGGTCTCCTCGTAGAGTAGCTCGAGACGGCTCAAAGCTCTCTTGAGCGAGAGGTTCGAACGCACGATACCCACATAATTGGTGAGTATGGCCTGCATCTCGCGCTTGGATTGGATAATCATCAGCATCTCCTCGGTGTGCTGCGTTCCCTCGAAGTCCCAGTCGGGAATACCCTCCTGAATCTCTACCTTGTCGATAAGCGAGGCTGTGTGGCGTGCAGCCTGATCGGCATAGACCACAGCTTCGATAAGCGAGTTCGATGCCAGACGATTTGCACCATGCAGACCCGTCGATGCCGTCTCGCCCAGAGCGTAGAGGTTGCGTATGGATGTTCTGCCATTCAAATCGACCTTCACACCTCCGCACGAGTAGTGGGCGGCAGGGGTGACGGGTATCCAATCTTTGGTAATGTCGATACCCAGCGATAGGCACTTCTCGTAGATGTTGGGGAAGTGGTTGCGGGTGGTCTCGGGGTCTTTGTGTGTCACGTCGAGATAGATGTAGTCCCAACCACGCTTCGTCATCTCGCGATAGATTGCTCGAGCCACAACATCGCGCGGGGCGAGCGATTTCATCGGGTGATACTTATCCATAAACTCCTCGCCGGTGCGCAGTCGTAGTATAGCTCCGTAGCCACGCATAGCCTCGGTTATGAGGAAGTTGGGCTTCTCGGCAGGGTTGTAGAGTGTTGTGGGGTGGAACTGTATGAAGTGCATATTCTCCGTGATGGCTTTTGCACGGTGGCACATAGCCACTCCGTCGCCAGTTGCCACTATCGGGTTGGAGGTCGAAGAGTAGATATTACCACAGCCACCCGTAGCTACGATGGTGAACTTTGCCAACATAGTGGTTATCTCGTTGGTCTTTTCGTTCAGCACGTAGGCTCCGAAGCAGGCAAGACCGCGTGTGTGTCGTGTGACAAACTCGCCGAGGTGGTGTTGGGTTAGAAGGTCGATGGCGAAGTGATGTTCCAAAACGGTGATGTTGGGATGCGCTTTCACCGACTCGATGAGTGCGCGTTCAATCTCGGCACCGGTCAAATCCTCGTGGTGGAGGATTCGGTGTTCGGTGTGACCTCCCTCGCGGTGTAGCTCAAATTTGCCATCGGGGGTCTTGTCGAAGCGTGTACCCCATTCAATCAGGTCGTTGATAAGCTCAGGAGCGCGTCTTACCACCAGCTCTACTGCTTTGTGGTCACATTTGCCCACACCGCAGTTGAGCGTATCCTCGATATGCTTCTCGAAGGTATCGGGTGCGTAAGTTACCGAGCATATTCCGCCCTGTGCGTAGTTTGTGTTAGCCTCGGCCATCTCGCCTTTGGTGACGATGGTAACATTTCCGTGGGCTGCTGCCTTGAGTGCGAAGCTGAGTCCTGCTGCACCCGAGCCTATAACTAAATAGTCGGTTCTCATTTTACCGTCAATTTTTTAGTTGTTCTAACCACCAATCTGCAATAAGGTTGCAGATACGGAGCAAAGATACAAAATAAATTCATACCTTTGTCGCATATCTAAAAGATAGTTTTGATGGAGAGTGCTAAAATCGACATAAATAGTTATGACTATGCTCTGCCCGACGAGCGAATAGCCAAATTCCCACTCGACGAGCGCAGCTCGTCGAAGTTGCTCGTAAGTCGCCATGGCGAGATTTCTGAGCGAAAATTTGGAGACCTGCCACAGGTGCTGCCTTCAGGTTCGCTCCTCGTGTTCAACAACACAAAGGTAATACGTGCGCGAATCATTATGCACAAGCCCTCGGGGGCGCGTATCGAGGTCTTTTGTCTGGAGCCAACCTCACCTTCGGACTACGAACACGCCTTCTCGGTTAAGGGAAAGTGTGAGTGGAGTTGTATCGTAGGAAACCTCAAAAAGTGGAAAGATGGGCCGCTGCTCATCGATTTCGAGCTTGATGGCAGACAGGAGCAGTTGCGCGCGTGGATGGCGCAAAGAGAGGAGAGAGAGCATATCATACGCTTTGAGTGGGATTGTGACCTGACTTTTGGCGAACTTTTGGAGCATTTGGGCAGAATACCCATCCCGCCATACCTTAATCGCGAGAGCCAGGAGATTGACTATACGCGCTACCAGACAGTCTATTCCAAGTTTGAGGGGTCGGTGGCTGCGCCTACTGCCGGCTTGCACTTTACCCAAGAGCTTATCGAGAAGATGCGTGGCGAGGGCTTTGAGTTTGGTGAGGTTACACTGCACGTCGGCGCGGGAACATTCCTGCCGGTGAAGGCCGAGGATGCTACCAAGCACCCCATGCATACCGAACACTTCGAGGTGGAACTCTCGACTCTCAAACAGCTCAGAGCAAAGATAGGCAGTGTGGTGGCTGTGGGTACCACTTCGGTCAGAACTCTCGAGTCGCTTACGGCTGTTGCTTGGCGCATAAAGTGTGGCTGCGAGGAACCCTTTTCTCAGGTGGTCGGACAGTGGGAACTGTATGATATTCCTGCGGAGTTCCAAGGGGCCGAGGTGCTTGATTGCCTTATCGAGTATCTCGAATCGAAGTCTCTGGCGCGTTTTAAGGCTGCCACTCAGATAATGATTACTCCTCTGGGATATAACTTCCGCATAGTGAGCAACATAATAACAAATTTCCATCAGCCCAAATCGACCCTTCTGCTGCTTGTGTCAGCATACGTGGGCGAACATTGGCGCGAGATTTATGACTATGCGCTCAAGAACGATTTTCGATTCCTAAGCTATGGCGATTCGTCGTTATTGATAAGGTAGGGGTCGATGTGAGATGAATGATGGACCTGTCTAACAATTAAAAAATGTTAGGCAGGTCTTTTTTTGTTTGAGCCT
>CAZFQU010000114.1:0-2939 GCA_964521245.1 uncultured Alistipes sp.
CAGGATACTTTCTTCTTATCGCAATATTTCGCTTTTTTCTTTTGTGTTTATTTTAGGGTTTACATTATTTTATGGCTTACGTCACTTTTAGCACTCCCATACCATAGCGAGTCTCGATACCCACTTTTCATAATATCATTTTGATATCACAAAGCTATAACTATTTTTTCTAATATACAAACATTTTTTCACAAAAAAATTAAGAGGAGTTGTTCACGCTCAGCAAACAACTCCTCTTTAATCAACACTTCAAGAACTTATCTCTTCTTAAAATACTTATCCAACAGCTCGTGGGCTGCCACAAACGACGATAGTCTATCGCTCAGCACACGCGCCTCATACTCTGGTATCAACTCTTCGATTTCGGGATTGAGATAGAAGCTCTGCTTAAGTGCCTCGTTTATCGACTCATACATCCAATACTTATTTTGGCGATTGCGGTTATGCTGGAAATAGCCATTTGCCTGTGTATGCTCCAGATACTCCTCAACACCATTCCACACCTCTTCCAAACCTACGCCTGCAAGCGACGAGCAGGTATAGACCTTAGGTCGCCAACCCGACTCGGGAATGGGGAAAAGACGCAACGCGCCTTGAAATTGGGTTCGAGCAAGCTCTGCCTTATGTACATTCTCGCCATCAGCCTTCGTTATGACCATCAAATCTGCCATCTCCATAATACCGCGCTTTATGCCCTGAAGTTCGTCGCCGGCACCCGATATCTGTAACAACATAAAGAGGTCAACCATCGAGTGTACTGCAGTCTCTGACTGACCCACACCCACAGTCTCCACGAAAATTACATCGTAGCCCGCAGCCTCGCACAAGACAACCGACTCGCGGGTCTTACGCGCCACGCCGCCAAGCGAACCTGCCGAAGGCGAAGGACGAATAAAGACATCAGGATTGTGGCAAATAGACTCCATACGGGTCTTGTCGCCCAAAATCGAACCACCGCTACGCTCCGACGAAGGGTCGATAGCCAACACCGCCAAACGATGGTGCAGCGAAGTTACCATATTGCCCACCGCCTCGATAAAGGTCGATTTTCCGGCACCTGGAACACCCGTAATACCGATACGCACCGACTTGCCCGCATAGGGCAGACAGCGTTCGATAATCTCCTGAGCTTGAGCATAATGGTCTGGATTTGACGACTCGACAAGCGTGATGGCTTGCGAGAGGATGGTGATGTTTCTGTCCAAAATACCCTGCACATACTCCTCCGTCGTAAGTTGACGCTTCTTGCGTTTCTTGAAGTAGGGGCTCACAATGGGCTGGTCGGCAACCCCCTCAGCCACATTGAGTGCGCTGTCGTGGTGGTGGTCAAGATACTCTTTTTCGTAATGTTCTATTTTGGTAAAAGCCATAACCGGTCAGTTTAATATGTCGTACAAAGATAACTTAATTTAACCGAAAAATCAAATAAAATCACACATAAAGGTCTCCCCAATTCTACTTTTTATCCCTTAATCGAAAAAAATCCCCTAAAGGGGAAAATAAACCTAAAAAGTTTTTTTTATTCGATTTTTAAGCCTATCTTTGTATGATTTTGTATAGGTACAAAGTTTGATCGAAACAAAACTTCAAAATTTACAGAAATATTAACTTCTTAAAAATTCAAAAACAACTATGAAAGTATCGCACATTGAGCATCTCGGCGTAGCCGTGAAATCTCTTGACGAGGCGATTCCCTACTGGGAGAATGTATTGGGTCTTAAGTGTTACGCAATCGAGGAGGTTGCCGACCAGAAGGTTCGCACCGCTTTCTTTATGCTGGGTCAGACCAAGATTGAGCTTTTGGAGCCTACTTCGGAGGAGTCAACCATCGCTAAGTTTATTGAGACTAAGGGCGTAGGTATCCACCACATGGCACTTGCTTGTGAGAACATCGAGGAGCAGCTTGCTGACGCTGAGGCTCAGGGCATCCGTCTTATCGACAAGACCCCCCGCAAGGGTGCCGAGGGCTTGACTATCGCATTCCTCCACCCCAAATCGACTCAGGGTATTCTCACCGAGCTTTGCGAGAACAAGAACAAGTAATAAATTTTCAATTTCAAAAATAGATTATGAGCGAAATTCAAAACAAAATCAACCAGCTCATCGATAACCGAGAGAAGGCTCGTATGGGTGGTGGTATTAAGGCTATCGAGAAGCAGCACGCTAAGGGCAAGTTCACTGCTCGCGAGCGTATCGAGATGCTTTTGGACGAGGGTAGCTTCGAGGAGTTCGATATGTTCGTGACTCACCGTTGCTACGACTTTGGTATGGAGAAGAGTCACACCTTTGGTGATGGCGTTGTAACCGGTTATGGTACTATCGGAGGTCGTCTGGTCTATGTATTTGCACAGGACTTCACCGTTACCGCAGGTTCGCTCTCCATCTCGTTGGCAGATAAGATTTGCAAGGTTCAGGATATGGCAATGCGCAACGGCGCACCCTGTATCGGTCTGAACGACTCGGGTGGCGCACGTATTCAGGAGGGCGTAAACGCTCTGGCAGGTTACGCTAACATCTTCCAGCGTAACGTAATGTCGTCGGGTGTTGTTCCTCAGATTTCGGCTATCCTTGGTCCTTGTGCCGGTGGTGCTGTATATTCGCCCGCGCTCACCGACTTTATCATCATGAAGAAGGAGACTTCTAACATGTTCCTCACCGGTCCTAAGGTTGTTAAGACCGTAACGGGCGAGGATGTAACCCAGGAGCAGCTTGGTGGTGCAACCATGCACACCACTCGTTCGGGTGTTGCTCAGTTCGCAGTTGACACCGAGGAGGAGTGCATCGAGGTAATCCAGAAGCTCATCAGCTACATTCCTCAGAACAACATGGAGGAGACTCCTATGACCATCTGCACCGACCGTATCGACCGTCTGGAGGATTCGCTCAACGAGATTATCCCCGACAACGCAAACAAGGCATACGATATGTATGACGTAATC
>CAZFQU010000115.1:0-2868 GCA_964521245.1 uncultured Alistipes sp.
TATAAATCAATCGATTGCCCCTATTTTATGTACTAATTTTGACCAATAAGCCCGACTACCAAGTAGTCACGTGGTATAGTATTGGTGCCATTGCGTGTGGTTCAAAGCGAAAGGTCTTTTGTGATGAATCAACATCCCGAAGCGAAAAGTATTTTTGATTTTAGGCTGGGGAAATTCTGTGCATCGTGAAGAATAACGACGATGGGTAGTACTCTAACGTACGTCCCATTGTCGGGATTCGAGGGATGTGCAGAATTTACAGCATACAGAGTTGCAATTGTATTTTTTGATTTTAGGCTGGGGAAATTCTGTGCATCGTGAAGAATAACGACGATGGGTAGTACTCTAACGTACGTCCCATTGTCGGAATTCGAGGGATGTGCAGAATTTACCGCATATAAATCAAAAACGACGATACTCTTCGAACGTAAACGGATAGGGATAATTCGAGCCGCAATCGTTGCGCTGAGAGCTGACAAGTTGCCACTCGGAGGGATTCCACTCGGGGAATGAGGTGTCGCCCTCGTAGGTGTGGTGTACGCGGGTGAGGATAAAACGGTCGGCAATAGGCATAGCCTCACGATATATCTGTGCGCCACCGATGATGAAAACCTCCTCGGAGGGGTCGAAGAGCGAGAGTGCCTGCTCAAGAGAGTGAACCACACGACAGCCCTCGATTTTAATATCTTGACGTGTGATGACTACATTGGTGCGGTTGGGCAGGGGTCTGCCAAGCGAGTCGTAGGTCTTGCGACCCATAATCACGGGGTGTCCCGATGTGTGGGCCTTGAAGTGTTTGAGGTCTTCGCTTATGTGCCACAGCAGAGTATTCTTATCGCCTATTACGCCATTCTCGGCAACGGCTACTATAACTGATATCATAACAGAGAAAATATTTATTTAAGGCAAAGGTAATGAATTATTGCCAATAAAAAAGGGACTGCAACAACTTTTGTTTAGGTTGTGACAGTCCCAATTCTATTTTTTGTAAGCTACCCTACCATCTGCTACTTAACCTTTGTGAGGAGTTTCGAGTTGTAGAGGTAGCGTTTGATACTACGCTTAGGAGTCTTTTCGAACTCGGCGGGGTGGATGGTGATGCTACCCACACGCTCGTAGGCTGCGACCATCTTGTTGAGTTCGGCGAGGTTCTGCTCCATAATCTGGGGCAGCGACGAACGCTCGACACCCTCCTTCTCTGCCTGCTCGAAATCGGGAACCACGAGAGCGTGGAGGTGACCATTCTCCTCGATGATAAGTGACTCCATCACAAGATACATATTGTTGAGCTTATCCTCAATCTCCTCGGGATAGATGTTCTGACCGTTGGAGGAGAGAATCATAGTCTTGGAGCGACCACGGATGTAGATTGTGCCATCATCGTCGATGGTAGCCATATCGCCGGTGTGGAGCCAGCCGTCGGCATCGATAGTTGCAGCAGTGTCGCGCTCGTTCTTGTAGTAACCCATCATCACATGCTCACCCTTAACCAAAATCTCACCTGCAACATTGTGAGGATCGGGCGAATCAATCTTCACCTCGAGGTGGAAGCCGTTAGCGGGCGAGGCAAGGCTCTTGTAGCTACCACACGAGGTAGCCTTGAAAGCTGTGTCGGGTGCAAAGCTGATAAGGGGCGCACACTCGGTCATACCATAACCAACGGTGATGGGGAAGTGAATCTTCATAAGGAATGCCTCGGTCTCCTGATTCAGAGGCGCACCACCTACGATGAAGAGGTCAACATTGCCACCGAAAGCATCCATCAGCTTCTTGCGGATGACGGAGTAGATGGCTGTCGAAACCAAAGGAATCTTCGTAAAGATGCTCATAGGACCCTTCTCGAGCATAGGCAACACCTGCTTACGATAGACCTTCTCGAGAATCATAGGCACACAGCAGATAACCGTAGGCTTAACAACCTGAACAGCCTCCAAGAGAATCTTAGGAGTGGGGATACGACCCAGCAGGGTGATGTGGTGACCCACAGCCAGCGCAGCCAAGAAATCGAAAGCGCAGCCGTAAGCGTGAGCCAAGGGCAGGAACGAGAGGGTACGTCCACCCTTGCGGAAATATCTCAAACCGGTCTGAGGATTGTTTACGTGCTGAGCAAAGACAACGTTACCTGCAAGGTTGTTGAGCGTGAGCATAACACCCTTCGAGTAGCCAGTAGTACCCGAGGTGTAGTTCAGCAGACAGAGCGAATTGTTGTCAATCTCGGGATAGACGATATCGTCAGAGGTAAAGCCATCGGGATAAGCCTCGCGATAGTGCTTGATGATGTTGGTCTGGAAATTAGTGAGCTTCTTATCCTCGCCGCGCTCGTAGATTACCGAATAGTCGGTGAGCGAGAATACAGCCTCGATATTGGGAATCTGATCCTCCTCGACGCAATCCCAATAGTTGTCGCCCATAAAGAGCAGACGGCTCTCGGAGTGGTTGATGATATGGATAATGTCGTTGGCAGTAAAGTCCTGAAGAATGGGGACAATAACAGCACCATAAGTGATGGTTGCGATATAGGACATACACCAACGGGGGTTGTTACGGCCAATGAGCGAGATTTTGTCACCACGCTCGATACCTGCCTCCTTGAAGAGCAGGTGCAGCTTGGCAATCTCCTTTGCCATCTCATAATACGAGAAGGTCTCCTTCTTAAAGTAATCGGTCAGAGCCGACATCTCACGATTATCGCGAAAACTCTGCTCGTAAATCTTGATTAGATTCTCCTGCAACATATATTATATTTAGGTTAAATTAGTCAAATCGGCCGCAAATATAGGTACTTTTTACCAATACTCCAAAAAGCAGGATGTATTTCAGACCAATAAATAGGAATATTAGTAAAAAAGAACAGCGCGAGCTAATGGC
>CAZFQU010000116.1:0-2857 GCA_964521245.1 uncultured Alistipes sp.
TACTCCTTGCTTCTGACACCAAATCTTTTTTCGATTTTATAGGGCATATTTGCCCCATCCTAAACAAAACCCGAGTGGGACGTACATCGAGTACTACCCACCCGGGTTTCTTATTACGATGCGCCAAATCTGCTCCTCTAAAATCAAAAAATATTTTTTGCTTTGTATGCGGTAAATTCTGCACTGCCTCGCTCGCCCCGAATGGAA
This sequence comes from uncultured Alistipes sp., assembly GCA_964521245.1. GTDB lineage: Bacteria > Bacteroidota > Bacteroidia > Bacteroidales > Rikenellaceae > Alistipes. The sequence continues at coordinate 208 of CAZFQU010000116.1, forward strand.
AATATCAAATATATGTCCCATCCGTGGCTCACTTCGTTAGCACACAATTTCCCCAGCCTAAAATCAAAAAATTCCTCACGCTTCGGAAGGTCGATAAGTCGCAAAGGTAACACAAGGTAACACAAGGTAACATAGGGTAACATAGGGTAACACGTACCCCCCCCCGTGTTACCATGTTACCCTGTTACCCTTTTTTGTTTTATAGGGCATATTGCACATCCATTGTCTAAAAGCGCTACGTGAGGGTATCGACGCAATCATCACGCTACGTGAACTTTTGATTCTCTTAAAAACAACCGCCTAACGGCTTAATATATAAGCACCATATATAATACCAACCATATAAACCAACACCAAATATATATGGTTGTATATATGGTTAATTAAGAGTATATACGGTTGAGCGTATGGTCAGTTTTGAGTATATACGTTGGGGCGTATCAACGCCTAAAAACAGATATAGTTGTTTGTTGCTCGGCAGTGTCACAAACCTCGTAAACAACTAATAGATAATTAAATATAGTTATATCTGCACATAGCTATATCTCTGTATATTTGCATATAGCTATGTTTAGATATGCGAAAGTATATAGGTGTGACTTGGGTGGCGCAGTAACACAAGAACACACATACACGACACTTGCTGTTGACTGTTTTGTAGCGACATAAGGATATGCCAAATCAAAACCTTACGGAGCGTAATATTAGTGACGAATCGACGGTCGGCAGAGAGTGTGCTCTTTTGATTTTAGGTGAGTAAATCGTGTACTGACGAAGACTGAATTTTCCCGCTTATAAACCGAAAAGGGTAACATGGTAACATGGTAACACGGGGGGGTGCGTGTTACCTTATGTTACCCTATGTTACCCTATGTTACCCTGTGTTACCTTGTGTTACCCTTTGGGTCGCGGTTGGTTCTCGCACCCCTGTCGGGCGAAAAATCAAAGGCTCTAAAAAAGGCTAAAAAGTGGCTAAGAGCGACGATTTTTGATTTTGCCAAAGCAAAAGCAGCTCTTTTTTGGGATAAAAGTTGCCTAAATCGAAAAAAAACGCTATTTTTGGAGGTCATAAACGAGAATAAATTATGGAAGAAAATTTGCAAGAGGGTATTAGCGGTGGTAGAATTATCCCCGTAAATATCGAGGAGCATATGAAGAGTGCCTACATCAACTATGCGATGTCGGTAATTGTTGCTCGTGCTTTGCCCGATGTGCGTGACGGACTAAAGCCCGTACATCGTCGCATCCTATACGATATGTCGGAGGAGTTGGGTCTCACGGCAGATAAACCCACACGTAAGTCAGCGCGTATTGTCGGTGATGTGCTTGGTAAGTTCCACCCCCATGGCGACTCGTCGGTCTATGAGGCTATGGTTCGTATGGCTCAGGATTGGGCTATGCGCTATCCTTTGGTCGATGGTCAGGGTAACTTCGGTTCGATGGATGGCGACTCGGCAGCAGCTATGCGTTATACCGAGGCACGAATGAAGAAGATTACGGCAGAGGTGCTTGCCGATATCGATAAGGAGACTATTGATTGGACCTCGAACTTCGACGATACGATGCTCGAGCCTACGGTCCTGCCCACCAAGATACCCCTATTGTTGGTCAATGGTGCGAGCGGTATTGCCGTTGGTATGGCTACCAATATGGCTCCCCACAACTTGGGCGAGGTGGTCGATGCCTGCTGCGCCTATATCGACAATAGTGGCCTTGAGTGTGAAGAGTTGCTCAAATATGTCAAGGGTCCCGACTTCCCCACCGGAGCTATGATTTATGGCTACGAGGGTGTGAAAGAGGCTCTTTTGACGGGTCGTGGTCGTGTGATGATGCGTGCCAGAACCGAGGTAGAGCTTACCCCCTCGGGCAGAGAGTGTATCGTGGTGACCGAGATTCCATATATGGTCAACAAGAAGGAGATGATTGAGAAGATTGCAGCCATGGTCAACGAGAAGAAGATAGAGGGTATCTCCTATATCAACGACGAGTCGGACCGCAACGGTATGCGTATCGTAATTATCCTCAAGCAGGATGCCGTGGCGAGCGTAGTACTCAACACTCTCTATAAGAACACCGCTCTTCAGACTTCCTTCTCGGTGAACAACATCGCACTTGTGAATGGTCGCCCCAAGTTGCTCAACCTCAAGGATTTGATTGCTAACTTTGTGGACCACCGCCACGATGTCATCGTACGTCGTACGCGCTATGATTTGCGCAAGGCCGAGGAGCGTATGCACATTGTGCTGGGTCTGCTTATTGCTCAGGACAACATCGACGAGGTCATCCACATCATTCGTTCGGCGAAGAATCCCGAGGAGGCAAAGAACTCGCTTATCGAGCGTTTCAACCTTTCGGAGATTCAGGCTTCGGCAATTATCGAGATGCGACTCAGAGCCCTTACCGGTCTGGAGCATGGCAAGCTGGTTGCCGAGCGTGACGAGCTGGAGCGTCAGATAGCCTACTTCAACGACGTATTGGTAAGTCGCGATATGCAGATGGGCATCATCAAGGATGAGCTGCTGGAGATTAAGGAGAAGTATGCCGACGAGCGTCGCACCGAGATTATCTACTCTTCGGAGGAGTTCAACCCCGAGGATTTCTATGCCGACGACGATATGGTAATCACCATCTCGCACATGGGCTACATCAA
>CAZFQU010000117.1:0-2851 GCA_964521245.1 uncultured Alistipes sp.
TTACCACTCCCTTGGTTGTAGGCGAGGGTGTTGACTTTACTCTTAACCTCAACGGCTATTCTATCAACATCGCAAGTGGCAATGCAATCAAGAATAATGGTAACCTGACTATCAATGGCACCATTTCGACCAGAAGTGCAGCGTCGGTGATTGCAAGTGCAACAACTTATGGTGTGAACAACTCGGGTGTATTGGTTGTTAATGGCGCAAAGGTTAATGCTATCCTTAACTCGGGTAAGATGACTTTCAACGATGGTATCATCGAGAATACAATCAGCGGAATACACGGCATTTATCACTCCGGTAGTGAGTTGGTTATCAACAATGGTGTATTCAGTACAACCTCGAAGAACGAGCTTATTCACGCTGCTAGCAAAAACGTAACCATCAACAATGGTACTTTCACTCAGCTTGCTGCGTCTTATCTTCTTGGCGCAGCAAATGCAGGCATTGTAATCAATGGCGGTACATTCAATGGATATGTTAACGACAATGGCACAAACGACAAGATGCGTCCGGGTGCTGCCGTAGTTAAGGGTGGTGTATTCAACTTCGATGTTACTCCTTGGGTTGCTGAGGGCTATGTAGTTAAGAACAATGGCGATGGCACTTGGGGTATTCTTCCCGATGTCGAGGGTGTTGATGAAATGGTAATGCACACTGAGAGCGGCCTTTACTACAACGGCAACGATGCTAACTTCAAGAGCATATTCTACATCTTCTCGGCAGAGGATATGCAGAAGGCTGTTGCTTACTTCGTTAATAAGACTTCTGAGGCTAATATCGTTTCGTTCGAGCTTATGGAGGACCTCGATATGTCGAATGTCGCTTGGGAGCCTTGGTCGATTATGTGGATTAGCTTCGATGGTAAGAACCACACTATTTCGAACCTTACTACTACCGAGAGCTGGAGAGGCGGTCTGTTCGGCTATGCAGGTGCTGTAACAATTAAAAACTTGACTCTTCGCAATGTAACTGTATATGGCGCACAGGCAGGTATTCTCGCAGGTGCCGCTGAGGGACTCAAAGTGGAGAACGTCAAGATTGAGGGCGAGAATAGCGTAACCTACAAGGCTTACTCTTCGGCTGAATACACCGAGACTTGGGGTGGCGTAGGTGCCGTTACCGGTGTTTTGACCAACTCTACAATCAATGCCGAGATTGCAGCTGGTGCAACCATAACTCTTGACTACAACAATTTGGAGACTCAGGCTTCGTTCGTAAATCTTATTACTGGTTACTTGAATGCTAACAGCGGTACCATCGTAAACAATGGCGAGGTTAAGGTTAAGGTTGGAAATGATGCTCAGCTTGCAAATGTACTTAAGGCTGGTGCTTCTAATATTGAGCTTGCTGAGGGTGAGTATAATCTTAATTCGGGTCTTACATTCACCGCTAACAATATCACTATTACAGGTACAAGCAAGGAGAATAGCGTAGTAAAGATGGATAAGCAGATTCGTGCTAAAGATGGTGTAACTGTGCTTACTCTGAAAAACTTGACTGCAAATGTTCCTTCAGGTTTGGGTTATACTGAGCATACCTTTGCTTGGATTCACTATCTCAAGGAGTTCAATATGATTAACTGTAACTCGAATGGTCGTATTCGTCTTAACAGTCACAAGGCTACAATCGATGGATGTACTTTCGATGTAACCACCAGCAGCGGTTTCGATGGTTATGCAATTCAGTATCAAGGTGCAACAAACTCGAATGTTGTTGTTAAGAACTCAACATTCAACACCGTAGGTAAGGCTATCGTAATGTACAATGAGGGCAGCCCCGTACTTAACCTTGATGTTGAGAAGTGTACATTTGTTTCAGCAGACAGCACTACCGATAAGGCTGCTATTCAGATGCACGCAGAGTATGGCATCTCTGGCACTTTGGATATCGTAGAGTGTACTGCTACCGGCTTTGCTGATGTAAACGGCGGTTTGTGGAACGAGCTGAATAACATTACAAAGGTTCCCACACACAATTTTACGATTACTGTTGATGGTAAGTATGCCCAGATTGCCGGCTTTGGTATCGTTGATGGCTAATATGCTATCGGTAATACCTACACCGTATTGAATGGCAAGGGTTTTAAGACCGTAGCAACCGAGGTTTTGACAGACGCTACTAAGGATGTGGTAGTTGAGTTGGCAAATGATATCGACCTTGCAGGTATCGAGTGGCCCGCAATTGCAACTAAGGCGAAATTTACTCTCGATGGTAAGGGTTATGCTATTAAGAATCTCACCACTTCGGCAGTTGAGGATCATGGTTTTTATAGTACCGCAATGTTTACTTCAACTCGTAAAGCTACTATCATCAAGGATGTTGTAGTTGAGAACGCTACTATTACCGGTAATGGTTTAGGCAACTCGCATGGTGCTGTGTTGGTTGCTTGCAATTATAGCACACTGGAGTTTTCGGATGTAACTGTTAAAAATTCAACAGTAAGCAACTGTGATCGTTCGTCAATCATCACAACTTATCTCTACTTCACAGATGTAGTTGCAACCGGTTGCGTGGTTGAGGGTTGTACTATCGACTCTATCGGTACTGCAGGTGCAATTCTCGGTATGAACAATAGCCACAACTTTGAGATGACTGATTGCAAGGTTGTAAACACTACCATTAGCTCGTCGGAGGGTTCTAACAAGGCAGGTATCTTTATCGGTACTTGGCAAAATGCTGGTACTTTGACTGAGTCGGGTAACACCCACACCGGTTCAAAGGCTATCAATGCTGGCACTGAGACTAACAACGAGATTGGTCGTCACGTTTAATATTCTATTTATCGCTCAGAGAGAGCCTGTCTAACAAGTTTTTTGTTAGATGGGCTTTTTTTATATTTGTGACG
>CAZFQU010000118.1:0-2806 GCA_964521245.1 uncultured Alistipes sp.
TGACCAATAATCAAAAACCGCCCCTATTTTATGTACTATTTTGACCAATAAGCCAGTTTTAGACTCTTTTTTATGTTCGGTGCAGTGGCGTAGCAAAAAAAGGACCTGCCCAATAAGCTTAGGCAGGTCCTCAAAAATAATACGGTAATGTTTAGTAAACATCTACACCGTCAACAACGACATTAAGCTTGTCCTGACCCATCGAGTTCTTGTTAGCCCAGAGAGTAGTGCCGGTATTGATACCCTTGTCGTTAATCTCATAGCCGTTAACGGTAGCGTTGTTTACGATAAGCTCATAAGACTCATAGTCGTTACCGATCTCGATAGCAGCCTTCAAATCGGGCAGACCGCCATTATCGTTGAAAGTACAGTCGTTCATTGTCAATTTGGTATTCTCAGTACCATAGAGCAACATCGCCTTACCGTCCGAGTTGAATGTACAACGAGTGAAAGTTGCAGTAGGAGCGCCCCAAGTCCAGATGTTGTAAACATCACCCGAAACGTTGAGAGTACAATCCTCGAATACGCTATTACCGTAGAGGGTATAGGTACCGTTGATGATGCAATTCTTGTAAGTGCCGTTGCAGCGAGCATAACCAATATAAGTCGAGCTATTGGTAGTAATAGTGATATTCTCAAATGTCACATTAGAACCATCCAAACCGTAGTCGCAATTCTCGCCACCCGAACCAACAGCAACACTTACATCCTCAGGATTATCAGTGCCTACAAAAGTAATAGTCTTACCCTTTGCAGCATAAGGAATTACATAATCACCCTCAGCTAAAGCGATATTGGAGCATCTGCACTGATTGCCTCAGTAACCTCCTCTGCGGTAGCAGCATTCAAAGTAGCACCTTCCTCAACGGGAAATACATTGAAATTAGCAACGCTCTCGTAGCCAAACTCTACCGAAGGAGCAACATACTCTGCGTCGTCGCTACCCTTTGTAAATACTACATCGTAAAGCTCGTCTGTGGCGATTTTAACACCTGCACCCAACTTCACAGCATAGCCAGCGGTAGTAGTCTTGCGAACGATGATACCCTGTTTTGCATTGATGGTGGTATTCTCAACTACGAGGTTACCACGCGATGCGTTACCATCAGCACGAATACCATACTCTGCAGCGTTGATAGTCGAGTTCTTAAGAGTAGGATAAGCGGTGTTGCCGAACGAAATACCATTCTTGCCATCAACTACTGTTATATTATCAACAAGTACGGTATTGTCGCAGCTCTGAACCTGAAGAGCAGAGTGCATCTTAGTTGCAGTACAGTTCTTCATTACGAAGTTGTAGGTACCAGTAAAGCTTGCCGAACCAACCTCTACTGCGGGGTAGTTACCTGTAAATGTACAACCATCAATAGTAACATTGTGCGAATAGTTGTATTTGCTATCAATTTTCGAAGGAGCATTGATAAAGGTAAAGCCCTCAGTTGCATTAGCAGCATCGAAGTTGATGTTCTTGAAAGTAAGAGTCTCTGCACCCGATGCTCGACCATCTCCATTAACAGTGATAACACCATTATACTTCTTATTATTACCATCAATAATAATATTTACGTTATTCTTCTGAAGAATGGTAACATTACCCTCGATATCATTCAAGAAGCAGACAAGAACAGACTCGGTGCTATTAAGGGCTGCCTGGAACACCTCTGCTGTGCTAACATAAACTGCAAGAGCACCATCAATAGTGTAGATACCATAAGGAGCAGTATCACCCACCTGAACAAATTCAACACCGTCGATAATTACCTTACTGCCCGCGCAGTTCGCAAGAGTGTAACCACGACCTACATAGCCCCAGTAATCGAGAGGATTAGCAACCGAACCGTCAGAGTTCTTACCCGATACATTGCCTGTATAAGTGCAGTTGATAAGAGTACAAGTATTCTTAGAACCATCAGCCCAACCACCAGCAATACCACCTACGCGGTACTCGTCATTGTGACGACCCTCACGACCTGCAATAACAGCAATGTTACCTGTTGTGTGGCAGTTAATAAATCTGTCATTGCTACCTGCAATACCAATAATACCACCCGCAAAGAACTTATTAACAGTTACGTCGATGTTAGAAGAGCAGTCCTCGAATGTGTTCTTACCCTGAAGCTGACCAGCCAAAGCACCGGTATTGTTGTTTGCCTTAAGGTAGCTACCATCGTTAGCCTCAACATGAACATTCTTCATAGTCACATTACCATAGGAGTTACCACCGGCAACTACTGCAACACGACTTGCACCGTTAGCAGAAGGAGTAGCCTCTACGAAGATATCCCCCTTAACGGTTACGTTCTCGATAGTCGAAGTACCCTCCAAAGAACCGACAACAGCTCCGATGTGACCTTGGCTGTGGTCGATATCCAAACAAGCAATATTCAAGTTTACATTCTCGAACGTTACATTCTTGATGGTTACATTCTTTGCATAACCAAAGAAACCGATGAAAGCCTTACCCTCCTTAGCCTCGGTCTCAACAATGTTAAGGTTCTTGATGGAGTAGCCTCTACCATCGAAAGTGCCAGTAAAAGGTATTTCAGATGTGCCGACAGGTGTCCAATTGCTTACTGCACTGCGAGTAGCTGCTGCAAGGTCAATATCACTAGAAAGAGATACTTTGGCGTTGCTCCAGCCAGCTACGCCCGCATTTACCTGCTCTGCAAAGTATTTCAAACCCTCAGCGGTTGAAATAGAGATATATGTCACTCCGTCAATAACGTCGTAGGAATATCCATTCACATCAGCAAACTCCTCGTCAACCTCAATCTCAAAGTCGTTCTCGGCTGTGAGGATGTTGCCC
>CAZFQU010000119.1:0-2684 GCA_964521245.1 uncultured Alistipes sp.
ATTTATACTTTGTGGAATATGTTATGTAAAAAAAATATTTAGGACAATATTGGCTTACCACATAAAAAAGAGGGTGCCCAACCGAAAGTTGAACACCCTCTACACCTTTAAGTGCTAATCTGCTACTGGTGGTTGAAGTTGAAACGATAAGCAGTATCCTTGCTCAAAATCGAGAAGCGATAGGTGCCATCGGTGTCAATCATAAAGTAGCTGTCAGTATCGGTGGTCGAAGGATTATAAATCTTACCATTCAAAACAATCGAAGTTGCATTTGCGTGGATATAACCCTGCTCGTCGCCATTGTCGGTGCCTGCGAAGCGATATTTAACGCCACTCACAGGTGCGCTCTTACCTGCGGGAAGAACGAAGTTCACCTGAATACCGTTAGCCAACGACTCGTCCTGAAGCTGAATCGAATAGTTTACACCATATTTTTCAACGGTTACAGGCTCAGGATTGCCCTCATAGGTCTTGTCGATAGCGTAGGTTGCGAAATCAACTACGGTAGCCTCAACCTGCTGAACGGGATAGTTCTCGATAGCAACATCCGAAACATCCATCTGGAAGTGGAGCTTGCCATCAGCGGTCATAGCGTCAAGACGCAGACGACTGATGTTAGCGGTAGGCATCGACGAAGAGGTCTTGAACCAGTACTGCGAGTTGTTAGCCTCGAACTTATACTTCTGACCCTTGTAGGTGATGTAGCTCTTAGTGGAGTCAATCCAGCCATTGTAGAATCCGAACTTAGCAACCTCCTCTGCGCTGGTTACGATGTAGTAGGTACCCTTGAAGAAGCCACGGCTGTTCTTGTCATAACCATAGAGATAAACCTCAGTACCCTCAGCATCGCTGATGGTCACAGCAATTGCATCGCCATCGGTGCTGTAAACATACTTGTTGGGGTTGAGAGTAATATCCTGTACCGACTGGGTATAGCCGATAGCACCCGAGTAGCGGAAATTGATACGCTTGCTGTAATCAGCCGACAGACAGGTGAAGTCCAGAGTGTTGTTATCTGCGCTGGGCATCTCGGTCTTAACCTTCAGAACGTTGGTGTAGAAGTTAACAACGAAGTCAACTCTCTCACCATTGATGTAAGCGTAGCTCTTGGTTACATCTACCCAATTGGGGTTAGTGTACCAATTGTTGAAGATACCCGCCTGGGTCTTGCTGTCAACAATGTAGTAGTAGTTCGACTCAGGAAGATAATCTGCGTACGATGCAAAGTAAGGATTGGTGTTAACGTGCAGATATACGTAGTTGTTCTCGTCCTGAATAGCCTTCAGAGTACGCTCAGCAGTCGAAGAATTGGTCTCGGACAGCGAGTTGAACTCAAACGACTTAACATCGAGGTTAATCTCGGTAGCAGGCTTTGCGCTATCCTCATAGTTGATAAGGCTTGCCTCCTGACCCTTCGAAGGAGTGAAGTAGATGGTGTGGAATACGCCGGGGCAGTTACCATCACCCTCGATGTGGTAGATATACTTGGTACCCTCAGCATTGTTCTTCTTAATCGAGAAGCTGAGCGATGCAGCAGTGCTGTAGAAACCGTCAGCCTCGTTGAGAACAGCGGTAGTAATGGTACCTGCCTCCATCGAGTAGTCCTTGTAGCTATCCTCGCAGAGAACGCCATCGGTAGTTGTGACGTTGATTGAGAAAGTACCCGAGAACTTGCTGATGTTAACAGTGAAGTTGTTACCATTCTTGAGAATCTCAATCTGGTCGAAGCCGCTAAGGTCACGAGTGGTCTCAGTGGGCTGAGGAGCATCGGGGTTCGAGCTATAATTGAGCTTGAAGGTCTTCTCTACACCAGCCTCGCTCTTAGCCAACAGATAGATATCGATATTGGTGGTAGTACCCGAAGCCTCATCCATTGTAAGGAAGCTTACGTAGTACTTGGTCGAGTGAACCGATACAACATTGTAGCGAGTACCCTCGTAGGTGATGTAGCTTGCCTGCGAATCAGCAACGATATATCTTACATCGTCAGCCGAGTTGCCGGTGATAGCCATTGCATCGTTGATATCCTCAGCAGGATAGAAAGTCTTGTTGGTCTGCCAGTTGTAGAAACCAATAACTGCACTGTTGCCGGTCTCGCCCTCGTTGAAGGTGTAGGTGTAAACACCTGCATCGTATGCCATATCGTATGATGCGATGGTGAAAGTAACCTCCTCACCCGGGGTGGGATCGGGAGTAGGCTTGGGCTCCTCGCCACTCTTGAGAGTGGTAATCTCAACTTTAGAAGAGAGAGTCCACTTATCCTCGCTGTTCGCAGCAGCTGCATATACCTCGTAGGTGGTCTCCGAGGTAAGCTCTGCTACGGTAATCTCGACAGCCTTGTTAACCTCGATGGTCTTGCCATCCTTCAGGTCATCAGCCGTAACAACGTCGCGCTCACCTTTGGCAAAAACCTTGTAGGTAGCCTTCTCGGCCTTCTCGGTTGTGATGGTAAAACTAATCGATGCATCGGTTGCGGTGCCAGCTTCTACGCTAACAACAGCATCCTCGATAACCGGTGTGGGAGTGACTTTGGGGTCGTCCTCGCTACAACCAATCATCATTGCTGCCATAAGGACAGCGGTCAATGAAAGCAATAACTTTTTCATCGTTTTTTTGTTTTGGTAATTTGTTAAGGGAGGTTCTATAAATTCAATTTACCATTAGCGAGTAGTCAGAACCTCATT
>CAZFQU010000120.1:0-2525 GCA_964521245.1 uncultured Alistipes sp.
AAGCATTGAAAATCAGCAAGTTAAGAATTTCGGACTTGTAAAAATTATCAAATGATAAAAAATCCAAGTCGAAAGCGGAGACTTTGGTTGTGCGAGTTTTTTGTTCGGCTACGACCTTATTATGCAATGTCGATTTCGTGTAATTTCGAGCAGTTTCGTATATAAGCACCAAAATATATAGCGCAGCAGAATAATTGTCATTTCGAAATAATTTAGTAAATTTGTGGCGAAATTCGGCAGGCTGTGTTTGCTTGTCGTTTGTTAAACTTGAAAACAGAGACTTTTTATGGCATTAGTTGCAATCGTCGGTCGCCCCAATGTGGGTAAATCGACCCTCTTCAACCGCCTTGTTGGTCAGCGAAAAGCAATCGTTGACTCCACTGCGGGTACTACCCGCGACCGCCACTATGGCAAGACCGACTGGAATGGTCGTGAATTTTCGATTATCGACACCGGCGGTTATGCCGTCAATACCGATGATATTTTCGAGGATGATATTCGTCGTCAGGTGATGCTCGCAATCGAGGAGGCTGACGTCATTCTCTTCCTTGTCGAAGTATCGACAGGTATTACCGACCTCGACCAGATGATGGCTTCGGTGCTTCGTCGTACAGATAAGCCTGTGATTTTGGTCTGCAACAAGGTCGATAACTACGACCTTATCTACTCTTCGCACGAGTTCTACTCGCTGGGTCTTGGCGAGCCTTACTGCATCTCGTCGATGTCGGGAAGTGGTACGGGCGATTTGATGGACGAGATTCTGAGTAAGTTGCCCGAAGATAAGGGTGAGGTTGAGGATGCCGACCTGCCTCGCATAACCATCGTCGGACGTCCCAATGTGGGTAAGTCGTCGATGACCAACGCTCTCTTGGGTGAGGAGCGCAATATCGTAACCCCCATTGCCGGAACAACACGCGACTCAATCCACACACGCTATAACAAGTTTGGTATGGACTTCTATCTGGTCGATACCGCAGGTATGCGTAAGAAGGGTAAGGAGATGGAGGATTTGGAGTTCTACTCCGTGATGCGTTCTATTCGTGCTATCGAGGAGTCTGACGTTTGTGTTTTGATGCTCGATGCTCAGCAGGGTTTGGAGTCGCAGGACTTGAATATCCACAACCTCGTGGTGCGCAATCGTAAGGGTTGTGTGATTGTGGTCAATAAGTGGGACCTTATCGAGAAGGAGAGCAACACTATGAAGGAGTGGCGCGAGTTCCTCGAGAAGAAGCTCGCTCCGTTTAGCGATATTCCCATCATCTTCACATCGGTACTCAACAAGCAGCGTATCCTCGATGTGTTGCAGACAGCTATCCGCGTACACCAATCGCGCAAGCGTAGAATCTCGACTTCGGAACTCAACGACTTCTTCTTGCCCCTTATCGAGAACTATCCTCCCCCTGCAACCAAGGGAAAGTATATCAAGATTAAGTATGTGACGCAGCTGCCCACACCCACACCTCAGTTCGCGTTTTTCTGCAACCTGCCACAGTATATCCGCGAGCCTTATCGCCGATTCTTGGAGAATAAGTTGCGCGAGAATTGGGACTTCTCGGGCGTTCCCATCCAGATTTACTTCCGAGAGAAGTAGGGTAGAGCAGCCCGAAGCGAACTTTGTTCCTAATGTGTGATTTCGCATATAAGCACCTTTAGTTTTAGTTAAGACCTCACAACCAATTATGTTGTGGGGTCTTAATTTTTGTTGCCGCTATCTTAGCGGATTTAGGATAAAGGTGAGTGTCATCACTTTTTTGAGTTATACTATTTTATCTTTGAAAATAAATTCTTAACTTTGTAGAACAGTGACGGTTGCAGTCTGTCCATTGTTGTACTTCTTCAATAACCCCAAAAACTCCGATTTATGAAACGCTTACTTTTGCTTATCACACTTTTCGCAACCCTAATTCTGCCCAAGCAACTATTTGCACAGTATGTTCTATCTGAGAAGTCATAGTATTTCTTCTTTCTCGTTGAAAACAAACGGTTTACAGAATTTGAATTTACGACGGGTAACGATTTAGAAACAAGCGAAGTTCCCTTATCTGTCTTATTCTGCATTATTGAAAAGAACGCTTCTTCTAAGTGCAAAGGTAATATTCATTTCTAAAATAAACAAGTTCCTATTCTTCTTTTACTTTAAGAATAGACTTAAACCACGCTTTCCGTATATTGCGATTTAACTCTGTTTGCTTAATCATACTTTCTCGTTCATTTTGTGGCAATTCTTGAGCATACAGTGTTGCTTTTTCACAATTGATTATACAATCGAAAGCATCATCAATTGTACTTTCTGATATCTCAGGGTTACGACCATGACAACCATCAAAAATAAATTTAACAACTTTATCCAATGCAGGTTGTTTCATTGCTGCTAATGCTAAATGTTTTGCATATTCGGCATTATCTCTTTCAGAATTGTTGAATACATATACTTTGTTTCCCATAAAATAAAATTTCCTTATCTTTTGAATTCACTACTGTCCACTAAAAATTGTGGACTATTAAAAATTAAATAAACTTGGTTC
>CAZFQU010000121.1:0-2523 GCA_964521245.1 uncultured Alistipes sp.
CAGACTATGCGAGATAATCGCTTTTCGCTGTTTCCCAACCATTTACGTTTGCCTTCTTCAATTCCGAAATCGTTTTCTTTATGCTTGTCTTTCCACCCTTCGAGGCACGCAAGGTATCGCACTACTACAGTTGTATGGACCTCTATACGATTACAGATCTCTACGACAACTATTTCTTTGATGTGGTGAAGGAGAAGTCTGATAAAGCACCCGCCTTGTGGGATTTGATAATCAAAGTGAATGGTAGAAATGTATCGGCCAAGGATAATCTGTTGGAACTTTTTTAGGAGAAAGAGGAGGTGGATTTGGTATTGGGACGCATGGTTAATGGCGATTTCTATTGGTACAACTCTACGATTCGCCCCAAGAATAACACCAAAGGTTATGGCGATTTGCTGGATAACATCAAATACTCTGTTGAGCGACGCGCAAAGGAGGGACTTGAAAGTCCGCCTCAGGGGTTGCGTATAATCTCAAAACCCAATCTTGATTTCTACGACTTTTCTACATACGACATATTGATTACGGGAAACGATCCGTTGGTGGACGAGAAGATTATCAATATGTTCTGCTCTTCGGGTCTGCTTTCGCAGATGAAACGTGATGAGGAGAACCCCGATATTATCATCTGCCTCTCAAAGTCGGCAAGCGAGTCAATCTCTTCGACCTATGTGCCACCGACAACATCGGTGGTCAATACGGGTAGTACCACACGTCCTGTGTATAACTACATAACCCGCACTGTCTCCTACGAGACCAAGCAGCACAATCGCTATGAGCGTACCGAGGGCTACACTCAAACAACTACCGCTACCAGCATCCATCTGGAGTTCTCTATTTTGGATGCCAAGAAGATGAACGACCCTAATCAGAAGACAGCTCCCATTATATGGCAGATGATTTACAATCGCAATGTTGCCAATCGCGATTTCGAGATTTATGACGAGTATATGGCAGTAGCCTCGTGGAACTGCTTCCCGTTCACTCAGCCCCAGACCACACAGAGCTACTCGTTTGTGATGACCGGTGTAAGTATGAATCCCTCGTTTTCCGACGCGACCTCGGTAGTTACTACAGACGCTGTTCCCGGTAGCCCTGCCGAAAAAATTGGTTTCAAGAAGGGAGATAAGATTATTCGTGTAGATGGTAAGAAGAGTTACAGCGTAGAGAGTGCTACCCAATATTGGGATGCCGGTGCATATATGATATACAAAAATGGCTTGAAGAGAGAGAAAGAGAAGGAGGGTTGCTATTTGATAGCCACCAGTGCCCAAGCTATGATTATCAAAACCGAATATTTTAGACACGAGTTTGCCTATCACAAGAACCGAGGTTTTACAATGTATCAAGAATACAACTCTCCACTCTATCGTATTGCCGAGTACACAGTATTAAGAGATGGCAGTCAGGTTACACTTGAAGGAAGGCTTTTGGGTCCCCACAAAGGTCCAAGTAAACCTAAACTATGCAACCGAATAGCTGTTCACTAAAAAAAGTTGGCAGGTTAAATCCCTTTTGTAGGGGTAGAATTAGAGGACGGGTCGCTTTTCGACACGCCCTCTAATTTGTTACCCACTTGCTATTTCATCACTTTTGACCACTCTCTTTTGTCGCCCACCCCTTATATATATAATATAGGTATAGCTTTTTTTACTCTTTTGCTGTTGGCTGCTGCCTTGCCTAAGGAGGATGTTTTAAGCAGACGGTCCATTCGTCGAGAGTCTATACGGATAGTAAAAACTGCCCCGGAATTAGCATTTGCATATATTATGCCCCCATCTAAGCCTATCTTCAATAGGTGGCATGTGATGTGTTTTTCTCTCGGAATAGGGTTCGCATCAGGTGGGGTGCTTAAATATTCTTAAAAAATTTTAAGATATAACTCATTGATAACTAATGAGGTGCAAAATTGAGGCTAAAAAAGTGTAAAAAAAGTCGTCAAAATATTTGGAAGTTTAGCTAAAAAGCCCTTATCTTTGCGCCCGCTTTGATAAGGAAACGACTTCTGAATCGAGCAACGAGTTCTTAAAAATAAGTTTTGAATTTTTATCCAAAACATTTGCGAAATTAAAAAACTTGTTTTACCTTTGCACCCGCTTTCGTTTCGAAATGGAAGAGAGTTCTGAGAAAATGAGTTTGAAAAATTTTTGCAAAAAGATTTGGAAGTTCCAAAAATAGTTCTTACCTTTGCAACCGCTTTTCGCCTCAAAAACGAAAAGCGAGTTTTGAAAAAAAAGTTTGAAAATTTTTTGCGAAAAAATTTGGTGGTTTCAAAAATAGTTCTTACCTTTGCGACCGCTTTCCGCTTCAAAAAAAGCGGTCAAAACTTAGGAGGGTTTAACCCCTCCACTGAAACAGAAAACGTTCTAAATAAATATAGAACAACGTTCTTTGAAGATATTGAGCAGCAAAGTTTTATCTACTCTTTTTAAGAGTGATTTCAAAACAATACCTTTGAGATTTGAGCTAAAGATTTAACAAAACATTTTTTTTACAATGGAGAGTTTGATCCTGGCTCAGGAT
>CAZFQU010000122.1:0-2388 GCA_964521245.1 uncultured Alistipes sp.
CCGAGAAAATATCTCGATTCTGATTATTCTTGGGTATGGCAAATAAACACATAATTACAGATCGAGCCGAGATAGAGAAACATGTACATACAGAAGTTTGGTATGAAACAGTTTCCAAGTATCAAGAACTTTGTTCCGTCCTGATAGAAATACCAGCAAGCGAACTCGAAAGATGGCTTGATTCTTATTCGGAGGAAATCGCTTTGATATGCAAAAACACATTGACACCTTTTCAAGAACGAGCCGATGAAATCTCCTACATCTATATAGAGTACGGAGGTGAGCCAAAGTGGTTGCGCCGGCTTGCAGAGGATGAAGGCTCATGGTATGAGATGCTTTGTGATGAAGTTCTTCCATCTTGGATGAGTCGTAAGACCAAATGGGATTTTTATCCCAGTATTGAAGATGCATTAGATAGAGAATCTATGAAGCAGGGATTACATATATATGTAACACTTTGCTTTGACAAATAATGTAGTAATTATGAAAATAGAATATACAACATTTTCGGAAACAGGTAAACGGCGAGCAAATCAGGATATTTGCCGTGTCATTGAGATGCCGGAGAATAATCGTACATTGATGATTGTTTGCGATGGTATGGGTGGTCACTTAATGGGAGATGTGGCAGCCGAGACTGTTTGCAATGCTATCTGTGAGTTCTGGAATAACAACACGGATATACAAGATTCGGAAACAAAAGTTCGCGATGCTTGCAAAGTCGCATCAGATACATTGTATAAGCGTTCACGAGTAGTTCGCCCTATTGAAATGGGAACTACTATGGTGATGGCAAGTATTGAGGGTAATATCGTAACTATTGCACATTGTGGTGATAGTCGCTGTTACTTGTTGCGTGATGGAGAGGTCGTGTATCAGACCAAAGACCATGCCGACCCTCATTGTGGCTCAGAGGTTGTAACACGATGTTTCTTCTCTATGAACCCTGATGTCGCCGTACCCGAAGTCGCACGCTTTGAAGTTCAGCACGGTGACAGAATTTTCTTGTGCTCCGATGGCGTATATAAGGCAATGGCACCGCAAATACTTACTGCAAGGTTGCAGGATGACAAGCCATTGGAGGAGGTTGTAGATGTGATAAAGTTTATGTGCGAAAAGTTTTCGACAGACAACTACACGGGTATATTGGCTGTCGTGGAATAGTCCAGTTGCCAGCGCATTATTGTTAACCCAAATGTGTAAATCTATGTTAGTTGTACACCCCAAAGATATAACCACAAGTGTTCTGGCCAGCCTGTACAAAGGGACGTACTCGACAGTTGTTGATCAGACCGCGAGTAAGCGTGAGATTGAACATTTGTTGCACCATTGCCCGCCACGTGAGCGGATTATTTTGCTCGGACACGGCTCCGACAATGGTCTATTCTCTCGCACTGATGATACTGTGCCGGAGTTTGACCGTATAATAGTCGGTCATTCTCACGCATACTATTTGCGTCGTCATGGCGCGAATATTATCGGTATATGGTGTCACGCCGACAAATTTGCGCGCAGGGAGGGTTTGCATGGCCTATTCTCTGGAATGATTATATCCGACACAAAGGAGGCTGAAGAGTATGGAATCATCACCCTGCAACATCACATCGAGGAGGCGAATGAGGTGATGTTTGCCCGACTTCGAAAATTGTTAGACGACGGTGTGCCGCTTCACGAAATCCCAGAACGAATGAAGGCTTTGAATGACAAACCCGGCTGGCTGACAAACTTCAACTATGAGAATTTCTATTATTTGTAGTGCAAGACTATGGAATAAAGTAAATAGCTATATGTAGCTTCATAAACACTTAGTTTTGTGAAATGATATACACAATTCACTACCCTATTCGAATATAGTGAACAGATCGTAGTTGTTTAGGAATGTAGTTGGTTAAGCCGGTTTAGTGCTATTATTGTCAGACGAACTAAAATGTATATTGGGAAAGTTTTTCTAATTTTTCTTGCCAAAATATTTGCACAGAAGAAAACTTTTACCTATCTTTGCACTCGCAATTGGGAAATAACCTTTTGCTAAGTTCAAAATATTGCGGAAATAGCTCAGTTGGTAGAGCACAACCTTGCCCCAAAAATAGGTGACACATCCAACCTTGGCAAGTAGTAAACGCAGCAAAGGATGTAACATATTGCGGAAATAGCTCAGTTGGTAGAGCACAACCTTGCCAAGGTTGGGGTCGCGAGTTCGAGTCTCGTTTTCCGCTCCAAGAGTCCAAAATGAAAAGGACAAAGTAACGAAAAACCTCTTTGAAACGCTGTTTCAGAGAGGTTTTCTTGTTTTTGGTCCGTAAGCCGAATCCCCTGAAAACACCTATTTCCGGTGTACATTTCGTTACGAAGTGTTACGAATTAACCCGAAAACAAAAAGTCGTAACG
>CAZFQU010000123.1:0-2307 GCA_964521245.1 uncultured Alistipes sp.
CCGTATCCGCGACTTCAAGGGTATCAACGAGAAGTTCGACGGCAAGGGTAACTACACTCTCGGTATCACCGAGCAGATTATCTTCCCCGAGATCGACATCGACAAGATTACCAAGATTTTCGGTATGGAGATTACCTTCGTAACCTCGGCTAAGACCGACGAGGAGGCTTATGCTCTTCTCAAGGAGTTCGGTCTGCCTTTCAAGAACGCTAAAAAGAACTAATCGACTATGGCAAAGGAATCAATGAAGGCACGCGAGGTGAAGCGTGAGAAGCTCGCTAAGCGTTACGCGCACAAGCGCGAGGAGATTGCTGCAAAGGTAAAGGCAGGTGAGATGGACCACGAGGAGGCATGGCAGGCTCTGTCGAAGCTCCCCCGCAACTCCAATCCCATTCGCCAGCACAACCGCTGCAAGATCACCGGCCGTCCTAAGGGCTATATGCGTCTGTTCGGTATCAGCCGTATCCAGTTCCGTGAGATGGCATCGAACGGCCTGATCCCCGGCGTTACCAAGGCTAGCTGGTAGTATATTATTAAAGGAGTGAGAGTGCCAAACAGGCACTCCCACCCCTTACTTTTTTTGAATCCTGCACCTTGAAGGTGGGTGAGAGTTGTTGTTTGACTCTCAAGGAGGAATGACCCATAGACTCTGATTCTCCGACTGTGATTATGTGTCGTGGTTGGTGTTCGGGGAGACGTGAGTCACTCTAAAGCCTGTGCTGAGGCAGTGCCGCAGCGAAGAGGTCGGATTCCATACGGGTATCGACTCGGAGTATTCGGTTGCAATATCGAGGAAAGTGTCGCTCATTAGCGATAACCCCTCTTTGGCGTGACCCCCGAAACGAGTAGGTATTTGTAATCAAAGATTTCTCTATTGCCACCCTCATTGTAGGGCAGCTTGATAGGGGATTTTGTGCGGTATGGTTAGCCTTATTTTCTGAGTGCTAACTTTTGCTGTAAGCATAGGTCCCGACAAGTCGAGCTGACGAAAACGAAAAAAAATTGCTAAAACGTTGGTAATCTGAGAAATTATGCGTAAATTTGCCCGCTTTTCGAGCGCGTTTACGCTTGTGTGCGTATATGAGCCGAGGGGCAAAGGACCGGCTTAAGGCGAGTGTAAAGCTTGACTAAGTTGGTGAAAAACAAAGAGTTAGTTGAAAAACTACTGATAAACAAATTTAACTTAATTATTTAATTTTTAACTTTTAATTCACTATGACAGATCCTATTGCGGATTTTCTCACGCGAATTAGAAACGCGGTGAAAGCCAACCACAAGGTGGTTGAAGCTCCCGGCTCAAAAATTAAGCAGGCGATCACAAAGATCCTCTTTGAGCAGGGTTACATTTTGGCCTACAAGTTCGACAACGACGAGAAGGGCCATCCCTCGATTAAGATTGCACTCAAGTGGGATGCAGCATCGAAGGTTAACGCTATCAAGGGCCTGAAGCGAGTAAGCCGTCCCGGTCTTCGTCAGTACGTATCGGTTGCAGATATGCCCCGCGTACAGAACGGTCTGGGTATCGCAATCCTCTCGACTTCGAAGGGTATTTTGACTGATGCGGCTGCACGTCGCGAGAACGTAGGTGGTGAGGTTCTTTGCTACATCTACTAATCAAACGAAACAACAATTAAAAAACTTTAAGTACAATGTCAAGAATTGGTAAACTTCCTGTAAACATACCCGCAGGCGTAACCGTAACGGTTGAGGCTGGCAACGTGGTATGCGTGAAAGGACCTCTTGGTACACTGAGTCAGAAGGTTGACTCGGACATCAAAGTCGAGGTCGGTACTTACGTGGATACCAAGACTGAGAAGGAGATTCCCGCAGTTTTGGTAACTCGTCCTACTAACCAGCCCCGCCACCGTTCGCTTCACGGTCTGTATCGTGCGCTGATTAACAATATGGTTATCGGTGTATCGAAGGGTTATGAGATCAAGCAGGAGCTTGTAGGTGTAGGTTTCAAGGCAGAGGTTAAGGGTCAGATTCTCGAGATGAGCCTCGGTTATTCGCACGACACCCACCTTTTGCTTCCCGCAGAGGTTACTGCAACCGCAGTTACCGAGAAGAAGGGTAACCCCATCGTAACTCTTAAGAGTATCGACAAGCAGCTGGTAGGTCAGGTAGCTGCAAAGATTCGCTCGCTGCGTAAGCCTGAGCCTTACAAGGGTAAGGGTATTAAGTTCGTAGGTGAGATCCTGCGTCGTAAGGCAGGTAAGTCTGCAGGTGCAAAATAGTAAATAGAGTAAGAGTATGTCACTGAATAAGATTGAGAGAAGAGAGCGCATCAAGATGCGTATCCGCAAG
>CAZFQU010000124.1:0-2102 GCA_964521245.1 uncultured Alistipes sp.
CCTATTCGGGGCAAACAAGGCGGTGCGGAATTTACCGCATATAAATTGAAAAATAAAGGTTATTTGTATTCTAACCTGTCAGGCCTCTTAGGCATATATCGATTGTCGGGTAATCCTGCCTGACCCGATATCTCGATCCAATCGCTGTGCAACAGACCTCCCTTGCCCAGACAGATGCCAAACTGAATCTGTATTGCCGAGAATATAAGTCGCTCATTCTTAAACCTTAAGCCTGCGCCGATGGTGGAGTAGAATCCATTTTTGAAAGGATTGTAGGAGTAGCCCAAAGTGCCAAAGTCGAAATAGCCAAAAAAGGTCATCCTGAAGCCGAGGGGCTGGAAGCGCGTAAAGACTATACTTTCGGCATTAAAACTCAGTCGAGTGAGTCCGTCGATATCCTCGTTGAGCATACGTATATTGCCGTAGTTGTCGAATTTAATCTGCTCCTCGTAGCCATTGGTGCGATTCCAACCCACAGTGTAGTTCATCGAGATAAATTGTCGAAGGTGGTTGCGCCTGAAGGAGTGTAGGTTGGAGAACCATCGCAGATTGACCTGAGCCATACTTTGGTACCAGTCGTGAGTGTGGCGACCAATGTAGCTGGCTACGCCCAAGCTGGCGAAGAAAAATCCCGGGCGATAGAAGTCGCCGGCACTTACGCGCGCACCCACATAGTAGTCGTTACGAAATTCGCCCCACGTGTAACCTCCAATCAGCTCGCACCTGTAGCCCGTAGGTATATACTCGCGAGTACCGTAGCCGTAGAGCATATTCGTAGTGTAGAACTTCTCGTAATAGATACCCGTCGAGAACAATACATTGTCGTTTTCGTGGTAGTATGGGTTCAGTCGCGCTTCGACAGTGGGTCGCTCGCCATAGCGCAGACGGTTGTAGTGAGCCATCAGAAATATATTGAATGGCGTGGGAGCAAACTTATGCGAGAAACCTGCCCAGAGGTCGGTGTTGAAGGTGCGCGAGAAGAAGAGAGCGGTGTCGGGAGCCACAAACTCTTTATCTTCCTTGATTCTAGTGTAGGAGAAACCGACAGAGTAGTCTGTGGGCTGAATCAGTGGCTTTTCGAGTGAGAATTTCAACTCCGATTCGCTGAACTCGCGTCCGACGGAGAGTGAGCCGTGATAGAATGAGCCAAAGAGGTTGGGGGCGTCAATCTTGAATATGGTGCCACCGAATGAAAAATCGCGTTTGTTGAAGTTCACATCCACTCCGAACTGAGCGCCAAGACCTGCGATATTGGCATCGGAAAGTCCGACCATGGTCTCACCGCCACTGCCCAGAGAGCCATCGACCGAGATGGTCCAACTATCATAGACCAAGACATAGATATCGACTTGGCGGAAGTTGCCCGGGATGCGACGTATGATAACATCGGCATCAGAGATATATCTACGGCTACGTAGCAATTGGAGTTGTCGCACCATCTGTTGGGGATCGACCGGATCGCCCTCGTCGAAGAGTAGGTCTTGACGTATGATGCCCGTGCGGGTCTTGACGTGAAGTGTGTTACCTGCCCTCTCGAACCAGTTGCCCAAGGTGTCGAAAGGCTCCATAACTTGGATATTTATCGAGCGAATAGCACGTCCGGTGTAGGGTCTGAAACGGCGGCTCTCATCGACTACTGCTCCCGTAGGTGAGTTTTGGATGGTTTGGGGGGCTGTTACCAGCAGGTCGTAGAGTAGTTTGCCAACCTTGGAGCGACTTGCCTTAATACGCAGGCTGTCGAAAAATCGGGCATTGCGAGCATCGGTCAGCGAGTCGAATCGCTCTTCGTGCATAATCAGCGAATCTATGCACGATAGGTTTTCTTTCCTGCGTGCTTCGAGTTGCTCGACCGAAAAAAGTGATGCGAGCAACAATATCAGAGCAAAATATCGCCTCATATTCATATACAATTTGCCCCAGCTCTACCTGCTCAAAAGATAGAACACGAGAGGTTAAGCCAAACAAAGATACAACTTTTTGGGATAAATGGTAAAATATGGGAGATAATATTGCCAATTTTTTTGCTACTGCAACTCAACCGCCAAAAAATGGACCTGTCTAACAATTAAAAAATGTTAGGCAGGTCTTTTTTTGTTTGAGCC
>CAZFQU010000125.1:0-1940 GCA_964521245.1 uncultured Alistipes sp.
CATCGTGAAGAAAGCCACCGATGGGTAGTACTTTGACGTACGTCCCATTGGTGGCTTGCAAGGGAAGTGCGGAATTTACCGCATACAAATCGAAAAATTATTCGATCCACGAATCCTTCAACCCCAAGAAGTAGAGTATTCCGTCGAGACCTATGGTCGAGAGCGACTGCTCGGCTGTGGCTTTGACTTTGGGTTTGGCGTGGAAAGCAATACCCAAACCGGCCTCGCTGAGCATAGGTAGGTCGTTTGCTCCGTCACCCACAGCAATAGCCTGTGCGGGGTCGATACCCTCGAACTGACAGAGCAGACGCAGAAGCTCAGCCTTGCGCTTGCCATTGACTATTTCGCCAAGGTGACGACCAGTGAGTTTGCCATTCTCAACCTCAAGTTCGTTGGCATAGACAAAATCGAAACCGTAGCGACGACGCAGATAGTTACCGAAATAGGTGAAACCTCCCGAAAGAATAGCAGTCTTGTAGCCCACACGCTTGAGTACGGTCATCAGACGCTCCAAGCCTTCGGTGATGGGAAGGTTCTGGGCAATATCCTCCATAACCGACACGTCGAGTCCCTTGAGCAGCTGGCAACGACGGATAAAACTCTCGTCGAAATCTATCTCGCCACGCATAGCCGACTCGGTAATCTCGCGTACCTGTTTGCCCACTCCCGCGCGGTCGGCAAGTTCGTCGATAACCTCGGTCTCGATAAGCGTAGAGTCCATATCGAAACATATCAGACGACGGCTGCGTCGATAGATATCATCCTTCTGGAACGAGACATCGGCACCCAAATCCGACAGAGCCATAAATCGCTCCTGAAGTTCCTGCTTCGAGTTGAGCGTGCCACGCAACGAGAACTCGATACAAGCCTTGGGGGCGCGTTCATCCTCCGAGAGGGGCATACGACCCGTCAGACGCTTGATGGCATCGATATTGAGTCCCTGCTCCGAGATGGCTTTGGTGGCCTCCGAGATATGCTGAGCGGTAAGTTTCCTGCCCAAAAGCGTGAGGATATAGCGATTCTTACCCTGACGTGCAACCCACGCCGAATACTCCTCTTCGGAGATGGGGGTAAAGCGGATATTAACGTTCATCTCCGAGGCTTTGAAGAGCAACTCTTTCATTATCTGTCCCGAGTTATCGGAGGTGGTGCGTATAAGGATACCGAGGGTCAGCGACTTGTGAATATTTGCCTGACCGATATCGAGAATAAAGGCATCATAGCGAGCCAAAATCTCGGTGAGCGAGGCCGATAATCCGGGCTTATCTGCTCCCGCAATGTTGATTTGTATTATTTCAATCTGCGGTTTCATACTCATAATCCAATATTTTTCTACAAAGTTAGGATTTTTTTTGAAAATTTGGTTATTTTTGTCCTCCGTAAGCGCAATATTTACCATTTTCTGGTGATTTCGGCAGCTTAAAAAGTTGAGTATTATTCAAAACATTATAAATAAAGAGAAGAGTATGGAATTGAAGGATATTTTGGCAATCTCGGGTTGGCCCGGATTGTATAAGTATGTGGCACGCTCGCAGCGTGGTGTAATCGTTGAGTCGCTCGCCGACGGCAAGCGTATGAATGCGGCAATGGCTTCGAAGATGAGCGCGCTGACCGAGATATCGATGTTCACCGAGGAGGAGGATATCGCCCTCGCTGATGTGTTGACCAACATCTACAACTATACCGGCGGTAAGGAGGCTATCAGCCACAAAGATACCCCCGAAAACATCAAGGCATATATGGCTCAGGTACTGCCCAACTACGACCGCGAGAGAGTACACGTATCGGACATGAAGAAACTCTTTGCGTGGTATAACATTTTGGTAGCGGCTGGTATGACTGAGTTTAAGTTGCCTGAAGAATAATTTTTCAATTTATATGTGGTAAATTCCGCACATCCCTCGAATCCCGACAATGGGACGTACGTCAAAGTACTACCC
>CAZFQU010000126.1:0-1690 GCA_964521245.1 uncultured Alistipes sp.
TTTTAAGAACAAATCTGCTCCTCTAAAATCAAAAAATGATTACAGCTCGGGAGGTAGATGTTGTCTGAAATAATCTCTAATTGGCGATGTATGGCTGTGGGGTAATTTTATATCTTTGATATAACACTCTGCTCTCGAGGTGCGGAGGTGAAAATTTGTCTTAGGATTTGCCTTGGTTTGAAAATTATTACTACCTTTGTCTTACATAAGGAGCCTTTACGGACCAAGCGTCACGAGAGGTGAAAAGGGAATCCGGTGAAAAGCCGGGACAATACCAGTTGCTGTAAGTTCCACCCAATCAGGCGATTATGCCAATCTAAGGGGTGATTGCTTCGCACTCTTTGCCACTGACTAACGAGTCGGGAAGGCGCGACAGCAGGGACAAGTCAGAAGACCTGCCTTATGTTTTAATGGATCTCTACCTGCTGGGATACGGGTTGATATCAACTTTTTTAATTGCCAAATTATTATTAACTGTTTTTTTGTTGATGGGCGTGTTGCGTCTATCCGCTTAGCCTACACATTGCTATTGGTGGTGTGGTGGTTGGTAGTATTTGGCAATTGGTCGGTAATTGTCAAAACTTATAGAGAATGGATATCGCCCAAGCAGTTATCCACAAGCAGGATAGCCATATCCTGAAGAGTAACTTGTGGAAGTTTATGAAAGCTCTGCGCGCCCAAGCAAATCCGATTTATTGTTTGCTTGTGGCGAGCCCTATCAGTATGGCGTGGATTACTATCATAGACCGGCTGGACTCTACAAGCCAGAAGCGCATCAGTGTATCTCAATTTGTCAACGCACTCAAGAAGATGCCGTCAGAAGATAAGCATTATCAGCTCAGCATCTCGTTATGGAGCGAGTTGCAGGGCAAATACCTTTTCGAGGCTGCGCATCTTAGCACCCTCTCTGTCGAAACAATGCGCGAGATATTTCCTGCGATGATAGGCTGTCTGTGTGCTGATGCTGCGCAGCGCGAAGAGCGTTTCGAACTTACGCCCCCTATCATCCAGCACTATAAATTCAAGGCTCGATATATTGAAGAGATAAATGCAATAGTCGAGCAGTGCAATATTGCAACGACACTTAAATCAAAACATAAATAAAGATTCGAAAATTATGAAAAAGGATTGTTATCAAACACCGACTATTGAGGTTGTCGATGTAGCTATTGAGCAGGGATTTGCTCTATCCGACGAGCAACAATATCCATCAGATTGGGAAGATATGTAAAACAAATAAAATTACAGTACTATGAAAAAGTTATTTTTATCTATCTATGTTTTAGCTCTTTTGCTCTCTTGCAGTAAGAGCGATGAATTGGTACAACCAAACGAGCCTCTTGTGCTGACCGGTTACAGCTGTCAGGATACAATGACTCGCACCCATTTTGGGACTCCGAGCGAGAGTCAAATTCCCTACTTTTGGAGTATGGGTGACTATATTTGGTTGGGCAGCGTGAAGAGTAATCCTATTGCGGAGGATTGTCGTCAAGCACAGTTTGTGTGGAGTAACCCTCCTTCAACCATCGGAGACTTTCACATATTCTATAATATGACGGGCAGCAACAAGACGGCAAAGGTGCTTGCGGAGCAGAGTGCTGATGGAAATTTGGGTAATGATGGTGATTTTGGTTATGCTGTTGCCGATGAGTTTGGCATATTTTGTCTCGACCACAAAACCTCTTATATA
>CAZFQU010000127.1:0-1688 GCA_964521245.1 uncultured Alistipes sp.
TCACAAATATAAAAAAAGCCCATCTAACAAAAAACTTGTTAGACAGGCTCTTGTTGCTTTCGGTATCAAAGAGAAAATAGAGAATTTAGGGAAATTAGAGAATCATCGCTAAACTCCCTAATCTCACTAATCTAACTATTTTCCTCTTCGCTCGACACGCATACGATGCATTCTCTCTTTGAAACCGCCCTCATCGAGAAATTGTTCGGAGAGCGATGTGAGTAGTTTGTGTAGCAGATAGTCCTCCTGTTTGAGTAGGATGATTGCCATATTGGCTACCGTGTCGAGAGGTCGAGATTTTGCAATGTCTAAAATGGATTGGCTACTACCTTCAACGCCAAGTTTGCGCATCGCAATAAACTTATCGGAGTCATCACGCCACTGCTCATATCCATTAACTCGCAAATAGTCCTCGTAATCCGCAAGCAGTTCCTTGAAACTCGCCTTGGCAACATTGATAAGTTTGATGCCCATCTCGATTGAGGTTTCTGCATCCGCATTACCCTCAACAATATTTTGTTTGCCGGAGCGTGCAGCTTGAACCATTTGGTCTATTGTGCGGTCACCACGCGCAAATGCCAAATTCGCAAAATGATAGGTTATGTCGTATATTAGTTCCGCTTTACGATAGCATATTAAATTTCGATGGTCGCCTTGCGATTTGATTAGAACAGTATCATTCATAAGTCTCCTTTTTTACAAAGATAGTAAAGATATTAGAGAAATTAAGGAATATAGTGAGAAAACTTACAACTCTCAAACTCCTTAAATTCATTAAACTCTCTATTTCTATTGTTCAACCAAAAATAAATTCTTAAATTTGTAGTGCAATCGCAAGGTTGCTGACATATTTTAGTGAAAGTGTTTCGCTAATCCTTAAAGATGAAATTTGGCGATTTTAAACGGAAGGGAGACGAATGCTTATATCACTTGTATTGGTATGCTTTGTCGGCATGTTCTATGCCTACTCCACATACTGTACAGGTGTGGAGTATTGTTTATTTCCGTTGAGGCCACGCCAAATGCCCATCTTTAGATAAACGAACATCTCCACACTTTCTTTATTTATAATTGCCGCATAGGAGATGCTACGGTGCATAAACTTTTATTATTATGAAAAGATTTATTATCTTTTTTGCCACTATTTTATTATGTAGTTGCGCCAGCGAACCAACTGTAACTAGTCGTCTAGAAGTTCCAATTGAAGAAGATCAATATGGTTATGATTATTGGGGTAATATAACCTTTCAAGGGAAAAAGAAAGTTGGCAGTAAATGGATTCATTGGGACTCTAATAAACAATGTAAATATGGTCCTAAAAAAGCATTTCAAGTCACTAAAAACACTCCAACAAACATTCTTGAAAGCGATATATGTGACCATTGTGAATACTCATGGAGGTTGCATCGCGATATTTAATATTATGAGTGAGTCAGTCTAACAAGTTTTGTTTTGGGGATACTATAAATCTCAAATCTCACCTTTTGAGAGGCCCTTGTCGTATTTGTACTACCCACCCGGGTCTCTTTTCACGATTCGAAAAATAAAAACTGCCAAGTCCTTTTCGAACTTGGCAGTTTTTATTTTATGAGCAGTTGGCTCGATTACTTCATTGCCTGCGAGATTGCAACGGCAACAGCTACGGTAGCACCAACCATAGGGTTGTTACCCATACCGAGGAAGCCCAT